>JACTML010000048.1 GCA_014584635.1 Nitrosomonas eutropha
TGATGCGCGCTATCATGTCGGGTGATGTTTCACCGGCAATGACAGCAGCTCTGGTAACAGGGTTACGCATGAAACGCGAAAGTATTGGTGAAATTACCGCAGCGGCTCAAGTCATGCGCGAACTGGCCCTGCATATCGAGGTGGTTGATTCAGTCAATCTGGTTGATACGTGCGGCACCGGTGGAGATGGGCGCAATACCTTCAATATTTCAACCGCTTCCGCCTTTGTTGCTGCAGCTGCAGGAGCACAGGTAGCCAAACACGGCGGACGCTCTGTTTCCAGCAAGGCAGGCAGTGCCGATGTACTGGAAGCAATCGGCATTAATCTCAATCAAACCCCTGAACAAGTTGCTCAATCCATTGCTGAAGTGGGGATTGGTTTTATGTTTGCTCCCAATTTTCACCACGCCATGAAACATGCGGCCCCCGTTCGCCGGGAGCTGGGCGTACGTACCCTGTTTAATATCCTGGGGCCGCTGACCAATCCTGCGGGTGCCAAAAATCAGCTACTCGGTGTATTCAACGAAGATTTAACCGGCACACTGGCGCAAACCCTGCTCCGGCTGGGAAGCCAGCACGCGATGGTTGTACACGGCAGCGACGGGCTGGATGAGATTACCATTTCCGGCCCAACCCGAATTGCTGAGCTCAAGGATGGAGCAATCCGCGAATATACGGTGCAACCGGAAGATTTCGGACTGGAACGCGCGGCAATAGCGTCTCTGCAGGTCAATGATACGCATGAGGCGCGGACCATGCTTTTATCCGTACTCGACAACCAGCCGGGGCCAGCTAAAGATATTGTGCTGCTCAATGCAGGAGCGGCAACCTATGTTGCCGGAAAAGCTGATTCCTGGGCTGAGGGGGTTGAAAGCGCCCGCGATGCACTGGCCAGTGGTGCCGCCAAAGAAAAAATGCAGGCACTGATCAAATTCTCCAATCAATTAACTCACTAGTGTGCATGTCAGATATTCTTGATCGCATCCTTGCTGTAAAAAAGCAGGAAATTTCAGCTGCCCAGGTACAAAAACCCCTGCATCAAATTCGTGATGAAGCACGAACAGCGCCTGCGCCACGTGATTTTCTCCAGGCCATACGCAGCCGAATCAATCAGAACCACGCTGCTGTCATTGCAGAAATCAAACGCGCCAGCCCAAGCAAGGGATTACTGCGCGGACACGCACCGGCTGCCCCCGGAACAGTGCAACACACGCACAATTTATCCAAGCACAACGCAATTCCGGAAGACTTTGTCCCGGCAGACATTGCCGCCAGCTACGCCGGCAACGGAGCGGCCTGTCTGTCTGTACTGACAGACGAGCAGTTCTTTATGGGCAGCGCTGATTTTCTGCGACAGGCGCGCGCTGCCTGTAACCTGCCGGTACTGCGCAAGGATTTTATGCTGGATGAATATCAGGTTTATGAAGCCCGTGCAATGGGCGCAGATTGTATTTTGCTGATCGTTGCCGCCTTTTTTTCACCGGTTTTTCAGCATGATTCGACGATTAACCAGGGTGACAGCGCGCTGGAACGCATGCATAAACTGGAAACTGTCGCACAGGAACTGGGCATGGCAGTATTGGTGGAAGTACATAATGCTGATGAGCTTGAGCTCGCATTGCAATTGTCCACACCGTTGATTGGAATCAACAATCGCAATCTGAAAACCTTTGAAACCACGCTGGATACGACGATACAGCTGGTGAAACGTATTCCGTCCGGGCGAATCATCGTTACCGAAAGCGGTATCCGCACACCTGCTGATGTGGTGCTGATGCTGTCGCATCACATATACACCTTCCTGATCGGGGAAACTTTCATGCGTGCACCGGATCCCGGTGTGGCGCTGGCAGACCTGTTCACCACACATCTTGCACAAACTGCAATATCTGCCGACCAGATAGAAATTTCCTGATCGGCGTAAAATAATTATGTCATTAACATCAATTAAAAGGAGAGTTTCATGAGTTTTAGAAAACAATTGATATGTGGTTTGAGTGGCCTGTTTTTTTCTGCTGCAATGGCCAGCAGTACACTGGCGGCAGGCGTAGCTGAATTCAACGACCAGGGAGAATTACTGTTGCCCAAAGATTACCGCGAATGGGTCATGGTTGGTACGCAGGTCACCCCTAACGAGCTGAACGATGGCAAAGCCCCCTTTACCGAAATCAGAACCGTCTACGTTGATCCTGAAAGCTATGCGCACTGGAAAAGCACGGGAGAATTCCGGGATGGTGCCATGACTGTCAAAGAACTGGTCAGCGTGGGTGACCGCAAAGGCCCTGGCAGTGGTAACGGTTATTTTATGGGCGACTACATCGGTCTGGAAGCATCGGTTAAAGATTCACAACGTTTCCCGGACGAACCGGGAAACTGGGCTTTCTACATTTTCTATGTGCCCGGTACACCGCTGGTTGCTGCAGCTAAAAACCTCCCTACGGCTGAATGCGCTGCCTGTCATAAGGATAATGCCAAAACAGATATGGTTTATACCCAATTCTATCCGGTGTTACGTGCTGCCAAGGCAACCGGTAAATCAGGCGTAGTTGCACCATAACAAGCTGATACCAATCCGGTAAATACATACAGGAGCATTTTAACTGCGTGCAATTTTCGCAGGAAATGTTCCTGTTTTCTTTATTCGGCTATCGAATCGTACCTGCCCTAAACAACGCTGCTTTTCCAGCCTGCCATCTTTCTGCAAACTGACTGATGACAGTCCAATGATAAAATATTGGCCATGGCCAACATTATTATCCGTAAATTTCCCGTTCACGCATACGAAACACTCAGTGCACATGGCCTATCGCCGGTGCTGGCCCGTATTTTTGCAGCGCGTGGCATTGAAAACCCGGATCAGCTCGATACCACGTTTTCCCGCATGGCATCGTTCGAGCAGTTAAAAAATATCAAGCAGATTACGGCACTGCTTGCCGATGCCATTGCAGAGCAAAAACGCTTGCTCGTCATCGCGGATTACGATACAGACGGAGCAACCGCCTGTGCTGTTGCCGTGCGCGCACTGCGCTCTTTTGGTGCGAAGGTGGATTATCTTGTCCCCAATCGTTTTGAATATGGCTACGGGCTGACACCGGAAATCGTGCAACTGGCAGCAACTCGCGAACCTCCTCCTGAGATCCTGATCACTGTGGACAACGGCATCGCCAGTGTGGAAGGCGTGGCAGAAGCAAACCGGCTGGACATGCAGGTGCTTGTTACCGATCATCACCTGCCGGGAGATCAGCTGCCGGATGCTGCTGTTATTATCAATCCCAACCAGCCGGGATGCCGTTTTCCGGACAAGCATATTGCCGGCGTTGGCGTCATTTTCTATGTGATGCTGGCACTGCGGGCAGAATTACGCGAGCGCGGTACTTTCACGGCAACCGGCCAGGAACCCAATCTTGCCAGACTGCTCGATCTGGTTGCACTGGGTACGGTTGCAGATGTAGTCAGGCTGGAAGGAACCAATCGTATTCTGGTACAACAGGGGTTGCAGCGCATTCGCAACGGCCATTGCTGTGCGGGCATCCACGCGCTGTTCAAAGCGGCCGGACGCAGTTTCAGTCGTGTCACCACTTATGAACTGGGATTTATTCTCGCCCCCAGGCTGAACGCCGCCGGACGGCTGGATGATATGTCACTGGGAATTGAATGTCTGCTGACTGAAGATGAATCCCACGCCCTGCATCTGGCCAGTCAGCTGGATGAGCTGAATCGCCAGCGCCGCGAAATCGAATCGGACATGCAGGACGCCGCAATCAGCAAACTGGAAAAGGTAATTGCCACCCTGGATCACATCGATGCACCCGCCCATCACCATACGCATCCTGTTTACAGCATGTGTTTATACGACCCTGGCTGGCATCAGGGAGTGATCGGTTTGATCGCATCGCGTATCAAGGATAAATTGCATCGGCCGGTTATCGTATTCGCTCAGGGAAACGACGGAGAAATCAAGGGATCCGGCAGATCAATTCCGGGACTGCATCTGCGCGACGCGCTGGATCTGGTCACCAAACGCTATCCAGAGCTGATCGTCAAATTTGGCGGTCACGCCATGGCTGCCGGTCTGACAGTGCACGAACAACATTTTGAACAGTTTCGTACCGTGTTTGAGCAAATCGTACAATCATTGCTCACCCCGGCTGATTTAATACAAATCATTGAAACAGATGGCGAACTGGAAGAAATGGATCTGACATTGGAACTGGCGCAATATTTGTCCAGCCAGGTCTGGGGGCAGGGTTTTCCCGAACCAAGTTTCAATGGCTGCTTTCGGGTTGAAAATCAGCGAATTGTGGGTGAAAAACATTTGAAACTGAAATTGCGCAAAACGGGCACCCGGTATGTATACGACGGTATTCTGTTTTTCCATACCGAACGCCTGCCCGCCGAGATTGACGCTGTCTACCGGGTACAACTGAACGAATACAACGGCAGCACCCGTTTGCAACTGTTACTGGAGCACTGGTTTGAATCCGGTGGTGCACAATATGGATGAACTGTTTTTTCCCGAACACGAGCGGGTTTATCTGGTCGAGTTTGCTACCAGCCTGGCAATCGGACTGCTCATAGGTCTGGAACGCGAACGTCATCCGGCAGCCAAGGCAGGATTGCGCACATTTGCGCTGATCGCCATGTTTGGCACACTGGCAGCCATGCTGTCAGAAAAAATACAGACTCCCTGGCTGCTTATCAGCGGATTGCTGCTGACCGGAATCATGATGATCTCGTCCTATCAGGACAGACGGGAAAAGCAGAAAGATCCTGGCACCACCACGATCGCCGCAATACTGATCTGCTACGGACTGGGCGCACTGGTGTGGTATGAAGAATCGATACTGGCAGTGATGCTGGCGATTATCACAACCATTCTGCTTTACTTCAAAACCGAGCTTCAGGGAATTTCCCAGAACCTGAGCCGCAAGGATCTGATTTCAATATTACAGTTTGCTGTACTCAGTTTTATCATCCTGCCCATTCTGCCTGATAAGGATTACGGTCCTTTCAGCGCGTTTAACCCTTACCAGATATGGCTGATGGTTGTACTGATCTCCGGCGTAAGTCTGACAGGCTATATTGCATTGCGCTTTGTTGGGCAACGGCATGGCGCTGTTTTGCTCGGCGTGCTGGGAGGGTTGATTTCCAGTACCGCAACTGCGCTGACATTTGCACGCCAAAGCAACAAACCGGATCTGGTCAATATGGCGGTTGTTGTAATCTTACTGGCAGATCTGGTTTCGCTGATCAGGCTGGCGCTGATTACCGAAGTCATCTCCCCAATCATTTTCCCTTACCTGGTACCTGTTCTGGCAGGAGGACTTACGCTGGGATTACTCGCCTCAATATTCTGGTGGCGCGAATTCAAACAACAGCAAACTGCTCCCATCCCTGATACCAAAAACCCGGCTGAGCTCTCAACTGCCATTGGCTTTGGTCTGTTATACGCAGCTGTCCTGTTTCTCAGCGGCTGGCTATCTGACATCGCCGGCAGTAGCGGGCTCTACGCTGCCTCCGTTATTTCCGGACTGGTTAAAGTGGACGCCATTACGTTAAGCAGCCTGCGTTTATACGGGCTGGGCAGACTGGAAATTTTTGAAACGGTTACCGCAATCACACTGGGAGTCATTGCCAACCTTGTTTTCAAGTGGGGATTGATATTTTTTGCGGGCAACGCCCTATTAGCCAGGCGATGCTTTCTGGGAACTTTTGCCATCATTACCGGCCTGGTTAGCGCGCTTTTCTTGGCTTCACATCTTGCCTATTTCTGAACACCTCCGATTCCGTTTGTAAAACCATGTCATCCAAACCAACCAAAACACCCTCAGGGCAGTTGCAACATTTTGCTGGTTGCACCGGATCCAGCGATGCTTACGCGCTAGCGCAACTGGCAAATCAAAAAACCAGGCAACATTCGCGGGAAAGCCATCTGCTGACGGTTATTACAGCCAACGCACAGGACGCACGCAGACTGCTGGAGGAAATCCCTTTTTTTGCACCTGATTTGCGGGTAAATCTGCTGCCTGACTGGGAAACCCTGCCTTACGACGTTTTTTCTCCGCACCATGATCTGATTTCAGAACGTCTGGCTACTTTTTACCAGATTACCAACAATGCCTGCGATGTATTGATCGTACCGGTTACAACCACGTTGTACCGAATGCCGCCACGGGAATTTCTGGCCGCCTATTCATTTTTTATCAAACAAAACAGCACACTGGATTTACAGGCGTTTCGCAGCCAGATGTCACTGGCGGGCTATACGCATGTATCACAGGTACTTTCGCCGGGAGAGTACAGTATCCGTGGCGGGCTGATTGATCTTTTCCCCATGGGCAGCCCGTTACCTTATCGCATCGATCTGTTTGATGATGAAATTGAATCCATACGCACATTTGATGTGGACACCCAGCGCAGTATTTATCCGGTCAATGAAATACGGTTGCTGCCGGCACGGGAATTTCCACTGGACGATGCCGGGCGCAGCCGTTTTCGCACCAGCTTCCGGGAAAAATTTGAGGGTGACCCAACACGCAGCTGGCTGTATCAGGAAATCAGCAAAGGCAATATTCCAGCTGGAATCGAATATTACCTGCCTCTTTTTTTTGAACAGACAGCCACATTATTCGATTACTTACCGCAACATTCCACATTATGTCTGCACGGTGAAATTGCAGCCGCTGTTGAAAATTTCTGGCAGGACACCCGATCGCGCTTTCAGCTGATGCGTAATGATATCGATCGCCCCTTGCTTTCCCCCATCGATCTTTTTTTGCCGGAAGACCAGTTCTACGGCCATCTCAAGCCATACGACCGGATAGAAATAAAAACTGGCGCCCAGCAGGCGGCCGATCAGTCATTTTCTCTTACGCTGCCATCCGTGCGGGTAGATCGTCGTGCGGCTAATCCTATTGAGCAACTCACTGCTTTTGTCAGTGCCTTTACGCAAAACGGCGGACGGATTTTATTACTGGCGGAAAGCCTGGGGCGACGCGAATTGATGGCCGAATACCTGCGTGAATACGGTCTGAAACTGAAACTGTGTGGAGATTACGCTGCATTTCAGTCGGACAGCGCAGCTTGCATGCTTGCTGTGGCGCCCTTGCACAACGGCTTTATCCTGACCGGTGAAAAGTTGGCACTCGTTACCGAAGCCGAACTGTATGCCACACATGTACGCGGACAGCGCACGCGTGATGCACGTAAAACCACTTCTGCCGATTCCATTCTGCGTGATCTGTCCGAAATCAGGCCAGGCAGTCCGGTTGTGCACGAACAACATGGTATCGGGCGTTATCTCGGGCTGGTAAACATGAATGTCGGCGAGCATGATCCGGATCAGTCAGACGAATTTCTTGCGCTGGAGTACCAGGGAGGAGACAAGCTGTACGTCCCGGTCACACAACTGCATCTTATCAGTCGCTACAGTGGTGCGGCACCGGAAGCCGCTCCCCTGCACAAGCTGGGGAGTGGTCAATGGGAAAAAGCCAAACGCAAGGCAATGCAGCAGGTACGCGATACGGCTGCCGAATTGTTGAATCTGTATGCACAACGTGCTGCGCGCAAAGGTCATACCTTCCGTCTCAATCAGCATGATTACAATGCTTTTGCGGATGGCTTCGGTTTCGAAGAAACACCGGATCAGGCTGCTGCCATTCAGGCCGTTATCCAGGACATGGTTTCCGGCAAACCGATGGATCGGCTGATTTGCGGCGATGTTGGTTTCGGCAAAACTGAAGTAGCACTGCGCGCTGCTTTCATCGCAATTGCTGATGGCAAACAGGTCGCAGTGCTGGTACCCACCACGCTGCTGGCAGAGCAGCACTATCAGAATTTCTCGGATCGCTTTGGACTGATTGCGGATCAGTGGCCGGTAAAAATTGCCGAGCTTTCCCGTTTCCGCTCAGCCAAAGAACAATCAGAAGCCCTGCAAGGTTTGGCACAAGGAACAACCGATATCATCATCGGCACGCACAAACTGATCCAGGACAAGGTTAAATTCAGGAATCTGGGATTGGTTATCATCGACGAAGAACATCGTTTCGGAGTCCGTCAGAAGGAACAACTCAAAAAACTTCGGGCTGAAGTAGATGTGCTGACGTTGACCGCCACCCCGATTCCGCGCACCCTGGCAATGTCGCTTGAAGGTCTCAGGGATTTCTCGGTTATCGCCACCGCACCCCAGCGCAGGTTGGCAATTCGGACATTTGTGCATCCCTATACAGAAGGCATCATCCGTGAAGCCTGTTTACGCGAGCTGAAACGTGGCGGACAAATTTACTTTCTCTACAACGAAGTCAGCACTATCCAGAACATGTACACCAAACTGGTAAAGCTGCTGCCGGAAGCAAGAATAAATATTGCACATGGACAAATGCGGGAAAGTGAGCTGGAACAAGTGATGCGCGATTTCTACCAGCAACGTTTCAACCTGCTGTTATGTACAACCATCATTGAAACAGGAATTGACGTTCCCACCGCCAATACCATCATCATTCATCGCGCTGACAAATTCGGTCTGGCACAACTACACCAGTTGCGCGGCAGGGTAGGTCGTTCACATCATCAGGCGTATGCCTACCTGTTGACACCGGAAAAAGCAGCGCTGACAATCCAGGCAGCCAGGCGACTGGAAGCCATTCAGACAATGGAAGAGCTGGGTTCAGGATTTTATCTGGCCATGCATGATCTGGAAATACGCGGCGCAGGCGCAGTATTGGGGGATTCACAAAGCGGTGAGATGCAAGAAGTTGGATTCAGTCTTTATAACGCCTTGCTGGATGCAGCGATCAAATCACTGAAAGCAGGACACGAACCGGATGTGCAGCAACCTCTCGGTATTTCAACAGAAGTTCGGCTGCATGTTCCGGCACTGCTACCGGAAAACTATTGCAACAACATCCACGAACGGCTTGTTCTGTACAAGCGTATGGCTGGCTGCAACAGCGAGGCTGAGCTGGATGAGATACACCAGGAGCTGATTGATCGCTTTGGTTTGTTGCCTGATCCAGCCCGTGCACTGCTGGACAGTCACCGACTGCGTATCGAAGCCAGAAAACTGGGAATTACGCGTATTGACGCAAGCCAGGATAATATCCAGCTGCAGTTTGTACCTGATCCACCCATCGAAGCTATAAAAATCATTCAGCTTATTCAAAGTGGCAAGGAATACAGCATGTCGGGACCTGATCGCCTGATCATCCGGAAACAGGTCCCAGATGTCGGCGAACGGGTGAAGAAAATCAGAGAATTGATGCTGCTACTGAAAACATGAAACAGCCAAACTTATAGCCTGTTCAGAGTTTCAGGAGTGTTCGCACAGGTTCCTACTGACTCCCGTATGAGGTCTCTCTATTAAAATCCTGCCAGATATAATGAGGATTAACCGCTGGTTGCGTGGGAATCAAAAAAGTTACCGCATCCAGTGCGCCGATTACGGTACGACCAACTGCATGCAGGATACCGGTCAGAAAGCCGACAGTCAGTCCATATGCAGCACCATCCTGCTGACTGGTAAGAATTACGTTTTTAGGCAGTTCGACAAAACCGGTTGCGGCATTGGCAACACCATTAACCAGCTTTTCACCTGCAGCAGCCGGATAGCTTTGTGTGGTGCCTCGTTCTGCCATAACTGCCTGTGGAGCAACACTCAGCAATATCAGTAAAAAAATTCCTGTCACCGAAGTCTTCATCATTCACATCTCCTTATTTATTTATGTGCCTGATGATGATTAACGGTTTTATATCTGTAAACTTTATCAGCGTTCCAATTTATCCAGTTTATGCGTGACAGATGCCCATTCATCTGCATCCGGCAGCGCATCTTTTTTCTCAATAATCGGTTCCCAGACTTTGGATAATTCCGCATTGAGCGCGATAAACTGCCGCTGATCTTCGGGCACATCATCCTCTGCACAAATAGCTTCTACCGGGCACTCTGCCACACACAACGTACAATCAATACATTCATCCGGATCAATTACCAGAAAATTGGGACCTTCACGAAAACAATCTACGGGGCAGACATCAACACAATCAGTATATTTACATTTGATACAACTTTCAGTTACTACATAAGCCATGATGATATTCCTTGAGCGACACTTTCTATAATAGGCATGTGATTTTATCAGAATCCGGATAAATTCCACCACATACCGCAAAACCCGGAATTATTTCATTGCCTCTGCAGTTACGGTGAATACACTTTTTTTACAAAAGAATACCTGCCGAGATAAACAAATACAGATTGCACCAGCATATAAACCAGCTGTATTTGTTGGCAATTTTCAGCTTCATTTCGCAATCGTGATCGGCACACCTAATGACTGGGCGTCAGTGATTGTCATGCGGAACAATACATAAAGTAACTGAAAGGCATTGCGATTCCAGTGAGCATTCGCACCTGATGTATCCACTGCATAATATCTGCCGTGGGATTGTGCAAACAGACTTGTATTATCCGGACGTTTGTCAGTAATCAGCATCCCCATGGTTTGCACAGGATTGCCATTGCCGGTAACAGGAGGAGTGCGCGCATCTTTTTCCACATGGTATTCAGCTTCTTCTCCCAGTGCATGGCCCAGAAAGTTGAGTATGGTATGGAAACTTCTGAGCCTGAATGCCCCTTTCATTGGCCATTCTCCTCCTGGATAATCCGGGCGGATATCAAAAACAACATCATTTTCAACCCAGGGGTTGATCAAGTCATCCAGCTCGGCGCGCTCTTCACAACAAAGAATATTAGGATCATAGTTGGTAATCAGCACCGGGCCGGGCAATTGTTTACTCAGCGTATAGGTATTTTTTTCCTCGTCATGTTCTACTGCAAAATCTTTTTCCACCGCCTGAAAAAGTTCTTCTGCTGAAATACCGCCTGCTGCAATTTCCCAGCTGCGTTCAAATATCAGTGGTTCAGCATAAAGCCTGTTTTGATCCTGAATGGCGGAAAGATGTAACACAATACGGCGAAACATTTCGTAGCCTGTACGATCAGCCGGATTATTGCGATAACTATGCTGATACTGGTACAGATACTGCCGGTAACGCATGCGGTGTTCCTGTTCGCGGGTCAGCGGAAAATAGGAAAAAAAGTAATCCGGCTCGTTTTCTTTATCACTTTCCATTTTTTGCGTATTTTTATTGCTTCCCTGATGCATCCTGCGATGACGTTCCCTTTTTCTCTGATCAGGGATCTCACGAACAGGGTTATACGGCCTGGCATCCAGCAAACGAACTTCCTGCGCCATCATGCGTAACAACAGATCAATATCAAAATGCTGGCGCAGCAATAACGTCAGCTTATGCTGGCTGAAGGGCGTCAGCAAACGTCTGGTAAATTCATCGCCAGCAATCGGATCGATACTGAAGGTGGGGCTCTCCGATACACTGCCACCAAAAACAGGTGCCAGCATACCGCCACGTTCCCCGGTTAATGCCGGCGTAGCGCCCGCACTGGCACTAAAATCAAATGTTGCAGCAATGCTGGAAACCCGTGTGAAATGCAGTGGCTCGTGATGCTGCGCGCGCGCAATATTGATTAAAAGCTGACTTGATTCTGCACGAAGAGCTGCCTGATCATATAACTCAACAGCCCGATTCAGGGCAATCGGCGACAGACATCCGGAAAGGGTCGTAATGATAAAAACAGTAAGTACACTATATATTTTCATCCTTTCATTGTTTCCATATATTGCGCATGCAAATGCCGGAGCAGGACAAGTAGAACCGCGCTAATCGGCAATGCCAGCAATATCCCGATAAAACCAAACAGCTGACCAAAAGCCAGCAAGGAAAAGATCACCGCCACCGGATGCAAGCCAATACGTTCCCCCACCAGCCGGGGAGTAATCAGCATGCCTTCCAGTAACTGTCCTGACCCCACTACCACCCAAACCGTAATTACACTGCTCCAGTCCTGAAACTGCGTTATGGCCGCAAATGTAGCCAGCGCCAGTCCGGTTATGGTGCCCAGATAAGGCACAAACACCAGAATGCCGGTTATGAGTCCGATCGGCAGGGCAAATTCCAGATTAACCAGCCATAATCCTGTCACGTAATAAATACTCATGAGGATGATTACCGCTGTTTCACCGCGCATAAATTCAGCCAGAACATCGTCGGTTTCTTTTGCCAGCGTAAAAATCTGTCTTTGCCAAACAGGTGGAACCAGCCCCCCTACCTGCTTTACAAGATTATTCCAGTCGCGCAACAGATAAAACAATACCACCGGCACCAGTATCAGATTCATCAGAAATGTCAGCACAATCATCCCTCCGCTTTTAAGGGAAGGCAATAATTGCGCGGCTACGCCACCTGCGCTTTTCCAGTTTTCAGTCAGCATCTGTTTAAGCGAAGCAATATCAATCTGCAGCTCGACATTAAAGTGATCTTCTATCCAGGGAGCAAACTGATTCTTCACCAGATCAAGAAAGAATGGAACCCGTTCCATCATCCGTTCCACCTCTTTCTCAAACAGCGGGAGCAAAATCAGCACCATGGTGATAAATACACCCATCGTCAGGAACATCACAAAGATTGTGCTTAACGTTCTGGGAATCTTTCTGACTTCAAGCCAGGTCACCAATGGATTACAGATATAGGCAATCACTGCCGCCAGAAGAAACGGGGTAAGAATAGGACTAAGCAGATAAATCAACCCGCCAGCAATGCTGATAAGTGTCAGATACCAGACAAGATGGGAATCTGGAGAATATTTACTGTTCATTTACGGTAAAATTAGCTTTGAAAAGCGAACTCTAGTCTTAACCCTGCGAGAACTCAACTTGACCGCATCCAATCCCACAGATTCTGACAAAAACCAGATTTCCTATCGTGCATCCGGTGTTGATATCGATGCAGGCAACCGTCTGGTCGAAATAATCAAACCCTTCGCACGACGCACTCTGCGCCCGGAAGCGCTCGGAGGAATCGGCGGTTTTGGCGCGTTGTTCGAGGTTCCCGGAAAATACC
>JACTML010000040.1 GCA_014584635.1 Nitrosomonas eutropha
TGAAGGATATCGTACTGCATATCCGTTTGTTTATCATGTTCCCAAGCTGGGTGGCCAACACCTGCCCTATCTGGTTAAGGCGCTGAAAGATTACAGATCCGGAGAACGTAACCATCCGACGATGGTTGGTATTGCCGGAACACTCTCCGACGAAGATATTGATGCCTTAGCTGCTTATTACGCTGGCAATTAATCATTCTTCTTAATCTAAGGGATATAAAAACATGAAAAGCTATTTGGTGGTCGCAGTAAGCGGTTTAATATTTCTTTTATCGGGACAGGTGACTGCGGCGGATGTTGATGCCGGCAAGAAAAAAGCAGAAGAAGTTTGCTCATCCTGTCATGGCGTGGACGGTAACAGCCCGGTACCAATGTTCCCCAAGATTGCTGGTCAGCCCAGAACTTATATTGCCAAGGTGTTGAAAGATTACAAATCAGGTGCGCGTAAAGATCCGATTATGGCTGGTATGGCAGCTGCTCTGAGTGCAGAGGATATCGAGAATCTGGCATTTTACTATTCAGGACAAACGGGCCTGCAAGTCAAGAGATAACGTGTTTGCGTATACCTTGTATACGCGGGCTGCGAGCGGAACGTGCCTGGTACCCGGTACATTCCGCTTTTTATTTATTCCCAATCTGTTTATCCATACATTCCAGATAAATTCTGGCATCGGGTGGGGTCTGGTTGCGCTGTGACTGCCAGAGCATTTCTGCAAGACAATCCATTGTGTAGTGCATTGCTTCATGTTCATCTCCCTGTAGTCTGGTTTTTAGCTGTTCAAAACGCGGGAGGATGCCGATCGGCTGGTTGATGGCAAGCTGTTCCCGGATGGCGACGTGCATACTCATATGGAGGAAGGGATTTACTTTGCCCTGTTCGGGTGGAAAATCCTTATCAAGATATCGCACGGCATCCTGCAGCATAGAGTGATATTCCGGATGTTGCAGAATGACTTCTATTGCGATCGTTTCTATGCCGGATAGGGGTTCTTTTTGCTGATATTTGTGCCAGGTATCAAAAAACAGGCGGCGTGCCTGATCTCTCGACGGGTTAAACATTCCTGCAGACTTCGTAAGGGTGTGATTCGGAAGGATGACAAAACGGTTTTTTGCCATCATACACTGGAAGCAAGTGTGACTCCTGATAAAGATAGGGTTGCGCGATCTTGATCACAGTTTGATGGCGGATTCAAATTCAAAATATGCCGTCTGACTCGAAAAACACTTGTAATATCTGTTTTTATTAATTTCCTCATGAAGTTATCACGTTTTGACGAGTGCTTTACTTATCGGGATCTATGACTTTATTCATTGTTATGAGGGAAGCTGACATTCCTTTTTATGTTGATTGGGTAAATTGCCGGTGAACGAATTTTGAGTGGAAAGTTCCAATAACTTATTGGAAACATTGGTGTAATGTAAATTTCTATTTTTAAGAACGGTAATTCTTGTTATAATAACAGTTGTATTTCGAAGGTGGGCTGGTTAGCCCATTTTTTATTTGTGGTGGGGCTATGTCGCTATTTGAGCTGCTCGAACCAACGATTGCCGGTATGGGGTATGAGCTGGTTGATGTTGAGCAATCTGCGCCCGGCAGATTGCTGCGGGTGTTTGTGGATAAAAAAGACGGAGCGATAACGCTGGATGACTGTGTTGCGGTCAGCAACCATTTGAGTCAGTTGCTGGCTGTAGAAAAAGTTGATTACAACCGGCTTGAGGTTTCATCGCCCGGTCTGGACAGACCCCTGAAGAAAAGAGCTGATTTTATTCGTTTTATGGGAGAGTCCGTTCGGATCAGGTTGCGAATTGCTTTGCAGGAACAAAGAAATTTTGTGGGAGTGTTGACTGAGGTGGGTGATGATGTCTTGGTGTTGAATGTTGACGGGAAATTATTGTCGTTTGAATTGGGAAATCTGGAAAAGGCCCGGTTGATTCCAAGATTGTGATTCGGGTAAATCTGTCGATGGATTTAAGGTTGAAAAATAGGGCTGGAGGAATATGAGCCGCGAGATTTTACTGTTGGTTAATGCTTTGGCGCATGAGAAGAATGTGGATAAAAATATTGTTTTTACCGCTCTTGAAATGGCGCTGGCTTCTGCCGCCAAAAAGCATACCCGGGATGATATTGATGTGCGTGTTTCTATTGATCGGGATACGGGCGGGTTTCAGTGTTTTCGCAGATGGTTGATTGTTGCTGATGATGTGGTAGAGCATCCCGAGCGGCAGATTGCTCTGGCTGAGGCAGTGAAGCAGAATCCACAATCTGCTCCCGGAGAATATGTGGAAGAATTAATGGAGGGTGTTACGTTTGACCGGATTGGGGCACAAGCTGCCAAGCAGGTTATTTTTCAGAAAATACGTGATGCTGAACGTGAGCAGAATCTGAATGATTTTCTTGAGCGCGGGGATTATCTGGTAAGCGGCGTGATCAAGCGGATGGATCGGGGAAATGCAATTATCGAATTTGGCAAGATAGAAGCAGTTTTGCCGCGTGATCAGATGATTTCGCATGAGAATTTGCGAATGGGGGATCGTGTTCGTGCTTATTTGCTCAAGATTGATCGCACAGCCAGGGGGCCACAGCTGGTATTGTCGAGAACATCTCCTGATTTTTTAATCAAGCTGTTTGAGATTGAAGTGCCAGAGATAGAGGAAGGTGTTCTGGAAATCAGGGCGGCAGCGAGAGATCCTGGTTTCAGGGCAAAAATTGCAGTTAAATCGAATGATGCGCGTGTTGATCCGATTGGGACATGTGTAGGGATGCGTGGCTCACGAGTGCAGGCTGTTACCAGTGAATTATCAGGTGAACGGGTGGATATTATTCAGTGGTCAGATGATCAGGCTACGTTTGTCGTGAATGCGCTTGCGCCTGCTGTGATCAGCAGCATCGTGATGGATGAAGACAAGCACAGTATGGACGTTGTGGTGGATGAGGAAAATCTTGCTCAGGCAATCGGACGAGGAGGGCAGAATGTTCGACTGGCATCCGAATTGACAGGTTGGCAACTCAATATCATGACAGAGGAAGAATCTCACGAAAAAAGTGAAGAGGAAGCAGCGTTCATTTGTGAGTTATTTATGGAAAAGCTTGATGTGGACGAGGAAGTGGGGCGTATCCTGGTCAACGAGGGTTTTTCTTCATTGGAAGAGATTGCGTATATTCCGATCGAGGAAATGCTGGAAATTCAGGAATTTGATCGTGAAACGATTGAAGAATTGCGTAATCGCGCACGCAACGCCTTGCTGACAGATGCCATCGTAACCGAAGAAAAAATCGGAAATGCGTCTGAGACGTTGCTTGCCCTGGAAGGAATGGATATTGATCTGGTGCGTGAACTGGCTGCAAAAGGGATCAGTACCCAGGAAGAGCTTGCTGATCTGGCGGCCGATGATCTGGTTGAATTGACTGGTGTTGATCTTGATCGGGCTAGTAAAATTATCATTAAGGCGCGTGAGCCCTGGTTTACTTGAATTTGGCTATGATGCGGGTAAATTCTGTATCTGTTCCCGGAGCGGGATATGCATTGATCAGAAAAGTATATTGACTGTGTTTTTTATGATTTTTGTTGGATTTGGGGTAAAGGGCTGCTGATGACTCAAATGACTGTAGAGCAATTTGCACATGATCTGGGCATGTTGCCCAATTTGTTGCTGGAACAACTCCAGGCCGCTGGAGTGGTGAAACGTTCCGCAACGGATTTTGTGACAGAGCAGGATAAAACGCAGCTTCTCGATTATTTGCGCAAATCGCATGGTGGGGACGGATCAAGAACCAAGATCACCCTGGCGAGAAGGCAGACTACCGAGATAAAGCAATCGGATAGCGCGGGCAGACCCAGAACGATCGAGGTTAAGGTTAGAAAAAAACGGGTACTGACCGCCAGACAGGATGAATCTGGTGCGGTTGGTAAAAGAGCAAGTGAAGAATCTGTTTCCGCAGAAACAGCGGAAACTCCGGAAGTTATTACAGTAAAACCTGTGCTCGATGCTGAACAAATTGCTTTGCGTGCAGAGGAAGCCAGAAAGAGGTCAGAACTGATTGCTCGTCAGACTGCGGAATTGAAGGAGAAACAAGAAAGACGAAAACAGCAGGTGGCAGCGCAGATCGAGGTGAGAAAGGAACCTGACCAAGCTGCACAAGAACCGGCTTCGGTGACAGCGGCTGTATCAGAATCTGCGGTTGAGGCATCTCCAGCACCTGTTGATGCTGCGACTCCTCCTGCTACGACCGCTGCGACAACTCAGGCAGCGCCAACTGCCAAGGAGAGCACTCCCCGGAAACCGGCTGTAAAACCGGAAGAAAAAGGCGAGAAGAAAAAGAAACAAACCAGGCAGCAGGAGGCATGGAAGGACGAACCGGTTAAGCGTCGTGAATCAAAAGCGCGCGGAGATGTGTCCGGTGGGCAGGAATGGCGCATGCGCAAGGATAAACATGGCAGGAATAAGCCGGATGAGCTGCAATCCCAGCATGCTTTTTCAGCACCAACTGAACCGGTTGTGCATGAAGTACTGATTCCTGAAACTATTTCGGTTGCTGTACTGGCTCAAAAAATGGCAGTCAAGGCGGCCGAAGTCATCAAAGTGCTGATGAAAATGGGCAGTATGGTGACGATCAATCAGATGCTGGATCAGGAAACAGCCATGATTGTTGTGGAAGAGATGGGACATATTGCCAAGGTTGCTGCGCCGGATAATCCCGAGGCTTTTCTGGAAGAAGCTGATTCACCTTTTGATGAAGCTAGGATGGAATCACGTGCTCCGGTAGTGACGGTAATGGGGCACGTTGATCACGGTAAAACTTCATTACTGGATTACATTCGCAGAACCCGTGTTGCGGGGGGAGAGGCGGGCGGTATTACGCAGCATATCGGGGCGTATCATGTCAAAACCTCGCGCGGCGTGGTTACTTTTCTGGATACTCCGGGGCATGAAGCGTTTACGGCGATGCGTGCTCGCGGTGCCAAGATTACTGACATAGTCATCCTGGTTGTGGCAGCAGATGATGGTGTGATGCCTCAGACGATTGAAGCAGTGCATCATGCCAAGGCGGCAAGCATACCTATTGTTGTCGCTGTTAATAAAATGGATAAGCCGGAGGCCAATTTTGAGCGCATCAAGCAGGAGCTCGTTAATCATGGCGTAGTACCTGAAGACTGGGGAGGAGATGCCATGTTTATTGGTGTTTCAGCAAAAACCGGTCAGGGAATTGATGAGCTGCTGGAAGCTGTTCTGCTGCAGGCAGAAGTATTGGAGCTGAAAGCGGTACGGGATGCACCAGCGAAAGGTGTGGTTATTGAATCACGCCTGGATAAAGGTCGGGGGCCGGTTGCAACAGTTCTGGTGCAATCGGGAACGCTCAGGCGGGGAGATGTTGTTCTTACGGGAGCTGTGTTCGGTAAAGTCAGGGCTATGCTGGATGAGCGCGGAAAATCCGTCAGTGAAGCGGGTACCTCAATTCCTGTTGAGATTCAGGGATTATCTGAAGTGGCAGCAGCGGGAGAAGTATTTATTGCGCTTGGCGATGAACGTAAGGCCAGGGAAATTGCTCTTTTTCGTCAGGGTAAATTTCGTGATGTTCGGCTGGATAAGCTGCACGTGGCGAAAATGGAAGATGTATTCGGCCATCAGGAAGATGTCAGTACGCTTAATTTGATTATCAAGGCTGATGTGCAGGGGTCATGTGAAGCTCTGGCGTATGCATTGAAGAAGCTGGAAACGGATGAAGTGAAGATCAATATCGTGCATAGCGGTGTTGGAGCGATTATTGAATCCGATGTTAATCTGGCGCTTGCATCCAAGGCTGTTGTTATCGGGTTCAACTGTCGTGCTGATTTGGGAGCGCGCAAGCTGATTGCATCAACCGGGGTAGATGTACGTTACTACAATATTATCTATGAAGCGGTTGATGAGGTTAAGAAAGCTTTATCGGGAATGATGTCCCCGGATCGCAAGGAAAAAACACTGGGCTTGGTGGAAATTCGCGAGATTTACCGGATATCCAAAGTCGGTGTTGTAGCTGGCTGCTATGTGCTTGAGGGGCTGGTCAGGCGTGATGCGCCTGTAAGAGTATTGCGTGATGGTGTTGTTATTCACAGCGGTAATCTGGATTCCCTGAAACGATTTAAGGATGATGTCAAGGAAGTTAAATCCGGTTTTGAATGCGGGCTTTCGCTGAAAAACTTTAACGACATCCAGCAAGGCGATCAGATTGAAGTATATGAGATTGTTGAAACTGCCCGTGTATTGTGATGCTGAGGGATCGGGCGCAATGAGCAGTTCATCTGACTGAACAGGAGGGAATCGTGCCCAAGGATTTTTCCCGGACTTTGCGTGTGGCTGACCAGATCCAGCGTGAACTGGCCTTGTTGCTCCAGAATGAAATCATGGATCCCAGGATCGGGATGGTAACGTTAACCGGTGTGGAAGTTACGCGGGATTATGCTTATGCCAAGGTTTTCTATACCGCACTGGGGGGAAGTGAAAATCCTCAGCTTGTGGAAGAAGGATTAAAGCGAGCAGCAGGATTTTTGCGCAGTCAACTGGCTGGCAGAATCAGGTTGCGTATTATCCCGCAGTTGCAATTTGTTTATGATGAATCTGTCGAACGCGGAATAAAACTATCCAGACTGATCGATGAAGCGATAAGTAAATCGCAGCCTTGACAGAAATTTTGCAGATTCGGCGCTCCACGCTGATAACACCACAGTCCGATCGTATTTGTTCAGTTAAAATTTTTGACCAAGTTTTTATCACCCACCCAATCTGTCCCGCTGAAGTCGGTTAACTGTAGCGGAGTTTTGTTACTCAATAAACCTGTCGGAATCTCATCCAATCGAGCGCTTCAGATCAGTAAGCGTTTATTATCAGCGACAAAGGCGGGGCATACCGGTACGCTGGATCCAATGGCGCAGGGTTTGCTGCCAATTTGTCTGGGTGAAGCTACCAAGTTTTCTTCAGCTTTGCTAAGCGTAGATAAAACTTATGTAGCTTCTCTCCGGCTTGGTTATATCAGCAATACGGGAGATGCTGAAGGTGAAATCAGACAAGTGGCTGAGCCTGACGCGTATCCGCCGGACTCTCCACGAGTGATTGAGATTCTGCAGACATTTCTTGGCCGATCGAATCAGATTCCTCCCATGTTCAGTGCGCTAAAATTGCGTGGCAAGCCGCTTTATCAATATGCGCGGGAAGGGATTACGATAGAACGCAAGGCGCGCGAAATAGTAATTTACAGCATATCACTGGATGCTTTATCAGGTTTTGAGATAACAATTACGGTGCGTTGCAGCTCGGGCACCTATATTCGCACACTGGTGGAGGATATCGGGAAAGCGCTTGGTTATGGCGGTGCCTACCTGACGGCACTTTCTCGAACCGATGCCGGTCATTTCAATCTGTCACAAGCCTGTAGTCTGGATCAGCTTGAGGCCGAAACACCAGCCGGTCGCTATAACTTTTTGTGGCCGGTTGACAGCCTTCTTCATGATGTCCCTTCTCTGATTTTTGATGATGATGAAGCGGCACGGTTGCTACAGGGACAGTCAGTCAGAAAAAGCAAACAACAGCCTTGTTCACCATCCGATACAAAGTTGAGGTTGTACGATAGCCGAAATGTTTTTCTGGGGCTGGGGGAATGGGTTGATTCTGAGACCGTTGTGCCTAAAAGAATGATTGTATCGGCAGCTGTTGCTGCTGCAACAGCCAGATGAAGTGATTCAGCGAGTCAAAAGAAAGAGCAGAAAATTTTTTGTGTATCCGGGAATCGGCAATGTCACTAAGAAGACAGCAATACGCTATAATCTCCAGCTTTTATGATTGCAGCTCAATTATTATTTAGATGCTGACAGCCAGAAACTTGGAATGTATACGGGGAGAACAAAAGCTCTTCAGCAACATCTCCTTTTCAGTAAATCCCGGTGAACTGATGTTCATTGGCGGACCAAATGGTAGCGGAAAAACAAGTCTGCTGAGATTGCTATGCGGGTTATCTTCGCCTGATGACGGTGAAATTCTCTGGAATGGAGCGGATATCCGGGAGCTGGGCGGAGATTATCGCGGTGTGATGACCTATCTGGGACATTTGGGGAGTATCAAGGATGATCTGACTGCTACCGAGAATCTGCGAATATCCTGTGCGCTGACAGGTTGTGAGATTAGTGAAGAACAGGCTGTTGATGCACTGGAACGGATTGGGCTGGCAGGACGTGAGACACTGCCTGCCAAGGTGCTATCGCAGGGACAGCGCAGGCGGGTGGCTTTGGCGCGTTTGCTGGTGACACCAACAAAATTATGGATATTGGATGAACCGCTCACGGCACTCGATGTTGCTGCGGTGGAGCTGATCAAAGGAGTACTGGAGCATAATTTGTCAAATGGGGGCATGATTGTTATGACCACGCATCAGGAAATCGTTATGACTGCTACAACCGTTCGTCACCTGACTTTATCCTGATTCAGTATGATCTGGTGGATAATTAAGCGGGATTTGTTACTGGCAATGCGGCGGCGCTCGGATGTGCTGACAACACTGTTTTTTTTCATCATAGTTGTCAGTCTGTTTCCGCTGGGTGTCAGCCCTGAACCCGATATACTGCGAATAATGGCTTCGGGCGTTGTCTGGGTGGCGGCGCTGCTAGCTTCGATGTTATCACTTGGCCGCATATTTTCTGGTGATTATGCGGACGGCACTCTTGAACAAATGCTGCTCTCCCCTGTTTCTCTGGCTGAACTGGTTACGGGAAAAACAATAGCGCACTGGCTGGTAACAGGCGTTCCTTTGGTACTGATGGCTCCAGTACTGGGAATTCAGTACGATTTGCCGGGAAATGCATTACTTGTACTGACGCTTTCACTGTTGCTGGGAACACCTGTACTCAGTCTGATTGGTGCAATCGGGGCGGCCCTGACACTGGGATTAAGAGGAGGGGGGGTGCTGGTTTCAATACTGGTTTTGCCACTTTATATCCCGGTATTGATTTTTGGTACGAGTGCGGTTGAGGCGAGCAGTACCGGAATGGAATTTGGCGCTCATTTTTCAATATTGGGTGCATTTTTACTGGTTTCCATCGTTTTTTCACCTTGGGCAACAGCTGCCTCTCTCCGGATTTCCATGAACTGATCCGGGAATAATGATGATGTTATATTTGTTGGCTGACTGGCAGAATGTGGTTTTATCCGCTGGTTCAATTCAGAGAGTATTCAGAACATGACAATCAATTGGTTTAAATATGCCTCGCCTGCGAGCTTTTATTTTCTGGCGGGTCGGATGATTCCCTATTTCACAGCCCTGGCGATTATTCTTCTGGTTGCCGGGTTATACGTTGGTTTCTTTGTCGCCCCAACGGATTTTCAGCAAGGAGAGGCTTACCGGATTATCTTTATCCATGTTCCGGCGGCTTGGATGTCAATGTTTCTGTATACGGTTATGGCATTTTGGGCCGGCGTGGGGCTGGCATTTAACACGCGTCTTTCGTCCATGGTTGCCAGTGCTATTGCACCAACAGGGGCTATGTTTGCTTTCCTTGCTTTGTGGACAGGCGCATGGTGGGGCAAGCCGATGTGGGGAACGTGGTGGGTATGGGATGCTCGTCTGACATCGGAACTGATTCTGTTCTTTTTATATATCGGCTTTATGTCGCTGCAGGCTGCTATTGATGATCCAAAGCGTGCGGATAAGGCTGGCGCGATCATCGCTTTGGTAGGCGTGGTCAATGTTCCGATTATTTATTTCTCGGTGCAATGGTGGAATACCCTTCACCAGGGAGCTTCCGTCAGCATGATTCAATCTCCTAAAATGGCAACGGCCATGCTGTCAGGCATGCTGATCATGACTCTGGCAGCATGGATGTATTCGATTGTAGTAATACTGATTCGCACTCGCCTCATTATTCTGGAGCGTGAACGTCACACGGCGTGGGTATCAGAGCTAAGAGAAGGAGTACTGGAATGAAGTGGGAAAGCTTGTCTGATTTTTTTGCCATGGGCGGTTATGGCTTGTATGTATGGGGTTCTTATCTTGTTGCGATGGCTTGCATAATTGGCGAAGTTGTCTTGATTCGCAGTCGTAAACGAACTTTATACAAACATTTCGGTCAGAAAAAAAGGTCAATTTTGCGAGGAGAGAAATGAAACCGCGTCATAAAAAAATGGCTGTTATTGCGTTGAGTGTCAGCGCGTTAGCAGTTTCTGTTGTATTGGTCTTGAATGCGTTCCAGAGTAATCTGGTTTTTTTCTTCACTCCCAGTCAGGTGGTTGCAAAAGAAGCTCCGATCGGAAAGAGTTTTAGAGTGGGAGGCTTGGTGGAAGAAGGTTCACTCAGACGAGATGGAGATGGTACCACCATGAAGTTTGCCATAACGGATACTGCTGAAGTAATTCAAGTGGCCTATACAGGTATTCTTCCTGACCTGTTCAAGGAAGGCAAAGGTGTGGTGGCACAGGGGAAAATAGCAGATGATGGCATTTTTTATGCTGATGAAGTGCTTGCCAAGCACGATGAAAACTATATGCCGCCTGAGGCTGCTGAAGCGCTGGAACGTGCCGCTAAAGCACAAAAAACTTCTTTCAAGCAGTAAATACCTGTAATTTAAACAAGGAATATTTTTAACCATGATTCCGGAACTTGGTAACTTCGCTCTTATACTTGCAATGTTGCTGGCCCTGATCCAGGGAACCTTACCTCTTATTGGCGCTGCACGTGGAATACCATCGTGGATAGCCTTGGCACGCCCGGTTACACAAGGGCAATTTGTATTCACCACCATTGCTTTTGGCTGCCTTGCTTATTCGTTCATGAATAATGACTTTTCTGTATTGAATGTAGCGTCTCATTCAAATTCAGATTTGCCTTTGCATTTCCGTTTTGCTGCCACATGGGGCTCTCATGAAGGTTCCCTGCTGCTATGGGTGACCATATTGGCTGGATGGTCAGTGGCGGTGAGTGTTTTTAGCCGTCAGTTACCGGATGATATGGTGGCTCGCGTTTTAGGTGTTCTGGGGTTGGTGAGCGCCGGTTTTTTAATGTTTCTTCTGTTTACTTCCAATCCTTTTGATCGGTTGCTGCCTGCTGCAATCGAAGGAAATGATCTGAATCCGTTACTGCAAGATCCTGGCATGGTTATGCATCCGCCCATGTTGTATATGGGATATGTTGGATTTTCCGTTGCTTTTGCATTTTCAATTGCGGCACTGCTTGGCGGACAACTGGATGCTGCCTGGGCAAGATGGTCACGTCCCTGGACGATTGTCGCCTGGATTTTTCTGACGATCGGCATCATGTTCGGAAGCTGGTGGGCATATTACGAACTTGGCTGGGGGGGCTGGTGGTTCTGGGATCCGGTCGAAAATGCATCCTTCATGCCCTGGCTGGTGGGAACGGCGCTGATTCATTCACTGGCCGTGACTGAAAAACGAGGCAGTTTCAAGAGCTGGACGATATTGCTGGCAATCACAGCGTTTTCACTGAGCCTGCTGGGAACTTTCCTGGTGCGTTCCGGTGTTTTGACCTCTGTGCATGCTTTTGCAACTGATCCGGCACGCGGAATATTCATTCTGGTCTATTTGTCACTGGTAGTAGGGTGTTCATTGACGCTATTTGCATGGCGTGCTTCCAAAGTTGGTCTGGGTGGTAACTTTGAGATTGTCTCGCGTGAGACCACCTTGCTCGCTAACAATGTGCTGCTGCTGGTTGCGGCAGGTAGTGTAATGTTGGGGACGTTATATCCTCTGCTGGTTGATGCGCTTAACCTGGGAAAAATTTCTGTTGGCCCTCCCTATTTTGAGGCAGTGTTTGTACCTTTAATGGCGCCAGCTGTTTTTCTGATCGGTGTGGGGCCAGTTGCGCGCTGGAAGAAAGCCAGTTTACCTGCTCTGGCTGTGTTGTTGAGATGGGCATTTGCGATAAGCATAGTAGCTGCAGGAATTGTGCCATTTATTATGGGTGAATGGAAACCGATGGTCAGTTTCGGATTGCTGCTCGCTTTCTGGGTTGTGGCCAGTATGCTGGTTAATATCAGACATCGACTTCAGAGTAGTGGAGAAGGTGGATTGATCACCAGGCTGATGAAACAGTCAAGAAGCTATTACGGCATGCATTGCGCCCATCTCGGTATCGCAGTGTTCATTGTGGGCGTTACGCTGGTAAATGGTTATGAAACCGAAAAAGATGTGCGTATGGAAATAGGCAGCACCGTAACACTTAAAGACTACACGTTTCAATTTAATGGGACGCAACCAGTTTCCGGCCCTAACTATAATGCCTCCCAGGGGCAGGTTGGAATATTCAAGAACGGTAAGAAGATAAAGGATTTGCTCCCTGAAAAGAGAACCTACACTGCGTCGGGCATGCCTATGACAGAAGCAGCGGTTGACATGGGATTCTTGCGCGATCTGTATGTGGCTTTGGGCGAACCGCTGGAGAATGGTGCCTGGATCGTGCGGGTTTATCACAAACCATTTGTTAACTGGATATGGTTTGGCTGTATGTTGATGGCTTTAGGGGGGATTTTGTCTGTGAGTGACCGGCGCTACCGTCTTGCTATCAGCAAGAAATTCGGACGTAAATCAGCGACAGTAAAAGCTGAAGTGTCAGATGTTGCAGACGTACCTGCTAAAGGTATGGTGATTACCAATTCTGTTCCTCTTCCAGAGGAAGGCGGTAAAGCGTGATGCGTTTCCTGCTGCCTCTTGCAATATTTTTGATATTGGTGGTTTTTCTGGGAATCGGCCTGACTCTGAATCCGCGTCAGGTTCCCTCTCCATTAATAGATAAACCGGCGCCAGCTTTTCATTTGCAGCAGCTTTATGATTCCAGCAAGACTCTGTCGTCTGAAGATAATCTTGGAAAAGTCTGGATGCTGAATGTGTGGGCTTCCTGGTGTGTGGCTTGCCGTGATGAGCATCCTGTGCTGGTTGAACTTTCCAAA
>JACTML010000062.1 GCA_014584635.1 Nitrosomonas eutropha
GCAAGGTAGCCATGCAGGTTAGGATCCACATCGCCACTGCGAGTACCCATTACCACGCCTTCCAGTGGCGTCATGCCCATGCTGGTATCCCGGCTTTCGCCATTCACAATCGCGGCGGTTGAGCAGCCATTGCCCAAATGCGCGGTGAGCCAGCAGCTGTTCCTGACAGCCAAACCGGTCATTTCCGCAGCATGTTGACTGACGTATTGATGACTGGTGCCGTGAAAGCCGTAACGGCGCACGCCATAGTCACGGTAGAGCATTTCCGGCAAAGCGTACCGGTAGGCGTGTTCGGGCAATGTCTGGTGAAAGGCGGTATCAAACACAGCAACATGGGCCAAGTCCGGAAACAAGGTCTGTGCGGCTTCAATGCCCAGCAGATTAGCGGGATTATGCAAGGGAGCAAGCTGCACTGTGGTGCGTATGGCATGCAGTACAGCAGAGGTGATGATGTGCGCTGAACTGAAATGTTCACCCCCGTGCACCACCCGATGGCCAACACCGATTAAACGAGAGCCGGCAATCGCTTGCACTCTGGGTAATATCGCGGCCAATGCAGCATGATGAGTGGGTGTGGCTAATACATGTGTATTTGTCTGGGCATTTTGCTGCCAGTGTAGAAGACTTTCATCGTTACCGGCAGCCAGTCGCTCTGCCAGGCCGCTAATCAGGAAACCGCTTTGTGATGGATCAACCAGCGCGAACTTGATGGATGAACTGCCGCAGTTGATAACGAGCACCAACCCCTGCTCCATACGGTTTTCTCCTCAAGGCATGCAAAATACATATTGTCCTAAAAACCTCGGTTGATTGCTTGGCTATTGTCTTTACATCATGACTATTCTGAACTTTGTTGCGATTGTTGGGAATGCCATTAAGAGCATTACTGCCTGATTTCAACGATCCCTCCCTGGCGGGCGATTCCGCTGATGATACGCCCGGCCGGGTTGCGTACCTGCACCACTTCTCCTTCAGCCGCTGCTGCCAGTGCTTCCCCTTCTGTGCTGACGGAAAATCCTGCGCCGCTTGCAGTCAGCTGGACTTTCTGGCCGCGTGAAATAACGTGCGGAGCGCGTAATTGGTGCGCGCGTATCGGCTGGCCGGAAGCAAGAAAAGTGGTGGCGACCTGGCCGATTACCTGTGCGGGATCGGTGATTGCCTGGTTGGGGATGCGTACAAGATTGGCTTCTTTGCTCACAATGTCCTGTGCCGTGATTACCTCGCCGCGATTGATGGGCTGTGCGGCATGCACGACACTGGCAATGACTTCTATCTCAACTGGTACGTAAAGTGTCCAGCTGGTTTCATCCTGACAGCGTACACCAACCGAGAATTTTCCCCATAACCGTCCGCCGGGTGGCAAAAAAGGTTGCAGCTGACTGCACGGACGCATTGCCTGGCGTGAATCCAGCTGATTGATCCTGATAATCACCTTGCCGGGCAGGTGACGGGTTTCTGCGCGTACAAAATCATCAACTGTCTTAAAGATTGTTTTTGCAGACGAATCTTCGCCGGCAACTGCTGCCATGGAGAGGAAAAGGCTGCATATGATTTTGATAAGTAATATTTTTTTATACATATCCGGCGTGGCTGGCTATCAGGATAAATAACTGGAACAGGTAATTTTTGCCGCTGGCGGCAATTTTTGCCGCTTGTTTAGCATGGTATCGTCGCAATCCCCCGGCTAACCTGGAAACTAAAAGGTGATCGTGGATCAGTTTGATTGATTGGCTGAAAATAACGATTTATCCAGCTTGGCACGCTTCCTGCTTATAGTAGTTATGACTACTTTATGGGAGGAAAGCATGATCAACAAGCTGGACAATCTGCTCGGTTTCAACCAGAAGGCGCTTGGATTACGGGCAGCCAGGCAGGAACTGCTATCAGGAAATATTGCCAATGCGGATACCCCGAGTTTTAAGGCGAAAGATTTCGATTTTTCCAAGGCAATGCAGAACGTTCAGCCGGCAAAGCAGGTACAAAATTCGCTGGCGACAACCTCAACGAAGCATATCGGCCTATCCGGTTTTAGATCGATTACATCCGTTCCAGAGCAGTATCGCGTTCCGCAACAGCCCAGCATAGATGGCAATACCGTTGATATGGATACCGAGCGTATGCAGTTTATGGATAACGCCATGCGCTACGACGCCGGGTTGACATTTATCAGCGGCCAGTTCCGAACCCTGTTATCCGCTATTCGAGAAGGAAATTAATTTATGTCTTTATTCAGTGTGTTCAATGTTGCCGGTTCTGCAGTCGCAGCGCTTGAACGTGGTGGCCAGTAATCTCGCCAATGCAGACAGTGCCACCAGTTCAACCGGGGAAGCCTATCGTTCCCGCCAGGTGGTGTTTCGTACCATTGATGTTTCAGCAGACAAGGCGAAGGGTGTGAAAGTGGCGGGCGTTGTGCATGATCCTTCGCCCATGAAGGTGGTGTATGACCCGAAGCATCCGATGGCGAATGAAAAAGGCTACGTCACTCTGCCCAATGTCAATGTGGTGGATGAAATGGTCAACATGATGTCAGCGTCGCGTTCCTACCAGAACAGCGTGGATATGATGAACGTGACCAAGACACTGCTGCAAAAAACACTA
>JACTML010000189.1 GCA_014584635.1 Nitrosomonas eutropha
GCGTGTGTACGGTAATACCGTACCGCGGGTTCGAATCCCGCCTTCTCCGCCACTATTATCCCACCAACACCCACGATTAACAAACAAACCCGCATAAACGCTTACTCCGTAGCAAATTTGGTAATCATTGGTAACCTTAATAAAACCGGGTAGAGTTTAGAAAACTGGGTAAAATACCGGGTACATTTTTACCCTGTTTTACTTTTACCCGGTTTTCACCATGAAACTCACTGATTCAGCCATTCGAGCAGCAAAACCAAAAGAGAAAAAATACAAGCTAGCAGACGGCAACGGCCTAACCCTGCTGATACACCCTGACGGTTCAAGGCACTGGCGTTATCGTTATTCGTTCAATGGAAAAGAATCAATGCTTTCCCTTGGGAAGTACCCGGAAGTAACCTTAGCGCAAGCTCGGGGCGTTCATGCCGAGTACAGAGCGCGGCTAAAACAGGGAATCAATCCAGCTAATCACCGAAAGGAAGAAAAGCGTAAAGCGAGCATAGCCGCTGAAAACAGCTTTGAAGCCGTGGCGCGTGCGTGGTGGGAACAATGGAGGCACGGCAAGACTGAGCGCCATGCTGATTATGTATTGCGAAGAATGGAAGCTGACGTTTTTCCAATCATTGGAGAGCGACCAATCAATGAGCTGAAAGCTATGAGTTTTATTGATCTTGCCAAACGGATTCAGGAACGTGGTGCGCTGGATATTGCGGGGCGTGCCTTGACCACATGCGGGCAGATTATGCGTTACGCAGTACAGAATGAACTGGCAGAACGAAACCCGGTAGCGGACATTAAGCCAGCCGACATTCTAAAGCAACGGGAGAAGGTTAATCACAGGCGAATCCCTGAATCAGAACTGCCCGAGTTGCTCTTGAAGATTGAGCAGTACGACGGGCAGCCACTTACCCGGTTAGCGCTGCAATTAATGACGCTAACATTCGTTCGAACAAGCGAGTTAATTGACGCGCGCTGGGAAGAGATTGAGTTTGACCGCGCCTTGTGGCGAATCCCGCCAGGGCGAATGAAAATGCGCTGTGAGCATATCGTTCCTTTGAGCAGGCAGGCAATGGTTATTCTGCAAGAGATCAAGGCGCTGAACGTTGATCCCGTGTTGGTGTTTCCCAGCGAACTGCACAATGGAAAGCCCATGAGCAACAATACTATTCTTTACGCGCTGTACCGCATGGGGTATCACGGCCGTATGACAGGGCACGGCTTCCGTGGGCTGGCGTCAACCATACTGCACGAGAAAGGATTTAATCATGAGCATATAGAACTACAGCTGGCACACTCGGAACGCAATGAAGTATCAGCTGCCTACAATCACGCCATGTACCTTGAGCAGCGAAGGGAAATGATGCAGTGGTGGAGTGACTATATCGACATGAGAAGACCAGCTGCGGCTAACCCTGCATAGTGGTGGCCACTGCTATGGCCGAATTATCTAGCCAAGCTGTGGTGATTAAATCGACGGCAAAGACAAAGGCGGGGTTAAGCGGTAATGCCCATTCGGCGCCCGTTTAAGTGGTAACACAAAACACGCTTCAGTTTTACAGCGCCGGACAAAACACAATATATAGTATCATTGCCCTTCCTTCACTACCAGATAAAAGGATTGCCCAGAAGTAATTGGCGTTACTTCCGGGCGGGCTGAGTGTATCAGCAGTAATTGCACTGTTTGCACGCTGCCCATAAGCAACAGCATGGGATTTATGGTTGTTTGGATATTGTCATTCGCTATCGCTGAACAACAAATACAAACAACAGTAAAAAGTATTACCAGTATATAACTGTTAATACAAATACTCAAACAAAATAACCCCCCTGCCCGCGCTATCTGGATATTTCAATTCTTGAGGTATCTACAATGCAAACGAAAGAATCACGCGGCAAAACCATTAAGGCAATCACCCCACACGAAGTAATTCCGCCTACCGGCAAATCTCGCTGGTCGCAAATCAAGCCGTTTATCCCAGTCTCGATGGAGAAGTTCCGCCTGCTTTCGAATGAAGGACTTGCGCCACCGCGTATAAAGATTGGCGAACGTATAGCAATGTACGACAACGCCGAACTGCACCGTTGGTTAGCCGATCCTGCTGGCTATCGTGCGAGCGATAAAGGGGAGGCCAAATGAAAAAGCGCCCAACCTCATCAGAAAGATTGAGCGCCAATAAGACATGGCAATTATACCTTGTTTCCATTGCTGGCGGGCTTATCACAGGTCAGTTAATCGGCCTTATCACCAGTGCAATCATTGCGGGGTGAACAATGGATAACCTCATATTCACCGACACACTACAAGAGGCATTCCTGACTGCTGGACTGGACAATCCCGGGCTGGATAGGCGCGGTACCGGCGCGGTATTCGGTGATTGGCGTACTGGTGAAAAGTATGTCTGGCAGCGCAAGCGCGAGGGTGGGCCAAAGGTCAAAGTAGATGTATACGCCATAGAGAACGCCAGAAAGGAGGCAAACAAAAAGCTGGAGCAGAATATACAGAAGGCGCATGCTGCGGCAGCCGGAAAAGCCCGCGCGCTGTGGAACAACTATTCCGGGGAAGCTGACGCCAATCATCCTTATCTGGTGAGGAAGAGACTGCCACCGCTGGGATTGCGCCAGTTTAAAGACAATCTTCTGGTTCCTGTTTATAGCGCAAATGGAGAGACAGTTAATCTCCAAACAATCACGCCGGAAGGAAAAAAGCGGTTCAGCAAGGGCGGGGAGGTAAAGGGCTGCTTTGGTTATATCAGCGGCTCAAATGAACTGCTTTATGTCTGCGAGGGTTGGGCAACGGGCGCTGCGCTTCATATGCTCACAAGGGCGAGCGTTGCTTGCGCCATGAGTGCGGGGAACCTTTTATCAGTCACTGGGGCAGTGAAAGCGGCTATGCCCGGGGGAATAAAGATTGTTGTTGCTGGTGATGATGACCGCTTCAGCAATATTAATCCGGGGCGGGATGCGGCCAACAACGCCGCACTTGTTCATGGGTTGGAAGTTGCATTTCCGACATTCGCGCCGGATAGTAAAGGTACTGACTTTGCCGATATGTGGCTGGAGCTTCAAGGAGACAGACAGGCGGGGAGCGAAAAAAAAAGGGGGGTGTGACAAATGAGCGCCAATGATATGAATACCCCGAATGCCAATGAATTAACCTCCTCCCCGGCTGCCGGACAGGCAAGGATAAGCGGCACCATTAAATCAAATAAGCCTGACAGCCCAAACGTAATCCCGCTGGACAGGCTTCCACCACCAACGCCCTTCCCTCTTGAGGATATGCCGGATAACTTCCGCGCAGTAGTGGGTGAGATTACGGATCGCGTCAAGGTAGGATCCCCACTGGCAGCCCTAACCGTGCTGGCGGCAATGGCTCACGTTGCGCAGACTCGTGTTAATGCCACGCGACTTGACGGCGGCACTATGCCAACAAGCTTGTACCTTCTGACTCTGGGAGATTCTGGATCAAGGAAGACCAGCGTTTTTGATCTGGTTTTTGAGCCGGTGCGTGAAGCCGAAAGGGATTTATCAATCAAGTATATGCGGGAATTTGAAAGCCTTGAAAAAGAAGAGGCTGGTATTACGCATAAGAAGGGAAAGGAGGAGTTCAGGAAGCAGAATCCGCTACCAGAAGATCCGCGCTCACTAATCAGCAGTGATGCGAGTATATCCCGCGTTGCTGGTGACTATGCCGCCGGGAAGGTGGCATATACATGGTTGACTGATGAAGGCGGCGCTTTCTTTGGTTCTCACAATTTCACCAACAATGAAACCAGTTCAGCCTCCCGCGCCATATTGCTCAAGCTGTTTGATAATGGCAGCGGAGAAAGGCTACGGGCCAAATCAAACCTTGATGGTTCCGGCTCTTTTTACAATCGCCGCTTAACGGCTTTTATCATGGCACAGCAGATAGCTGTGCAGGAATATCTTAATGACCCGGTAGCACAAGGTCAGGGCTTCCTTCCCCGCTTTATCTTTGGTGCATCGAATACGCCATATGAAGACAGGATTGTTTCACTTGAGGAATGGAACAAGAACAGGCGGAAGGCTCGCGCGTCATCAGTAATAGCTTCATTCCATGAGCGGCTAAAGGATCTAAATAGCGCGCCACAGCTTATCAAGGATAACGACCCAATCAGCGGCATTGACCCGCAAAAGAACGTGTTCGACTGGTCAGCCGGGGCTAATGAGGTATTTTTTCACTGGAACAATGAGGTGAATCAAAAGCAGTGCCAGGGCGGGGAATATGTTCACCTAACGGCGTTTGCTTCCCGATCGGCAGAACTTGCGGTACGGACGGCAACCGTACTGGCCTACTTCTATAATCACAAGCAGGTAGAGAGGGAGGACGCGCACGCCGCAGTGGCTTTGGTCAGATACTCGCTGGCTGAATGGTCGCGATTCCTGTTTGCCTCCAGTGACAGGATCACGGTTGATGCTATCAATTGTATTGACTGGATCCGGGCCAAGGTCAGTAAAGGGGATAAACACTGGTTAAGGTTCACCAACAAAAAATGGTCGCAATTCGGCCCCAATAAATACCGAAGCGCAAAGATACGTGATGCAGTGCTTGGGAAACTGGTTGAGCATAAATATCTTTACTTTGGCGGTAGTGAATACATATATGCCAGCGGTGATGATGATGTAAATGGTGCACCCCTTGCTAATCCTGCTAATTCCGCTAACGATTCCCCGCAAACCCAGGCCCAGCAAGGCTTAGCACCGGAAAGTGAAAGTTGCTACCAGTTGCTAACGGTTGCTAATCCGACCGTTAGCGAGTTGGGCGAGCGGCAAAGAGAACCGGCAATTAGCAATAAATTAGCAACCGTTAGCAAATCGTTAGCAACCCAAAACCCGCATGAACAGGAGGCTTTAGCGGAATTAGCGGAATTAGCAACTCCCTCACATGAATATATCAATCTAGATAGTGATTCGCTGACCGACTCCATCGACCCGGTGACCGGGAAGAGAATGCCTAAAGAGCAGGAGGAGATATGACCAAACTGGGGCGAGTGATTCGACTGGAAGATATAGCCCGGCCGAGGGGGGCCAACACAAGCCCGGCTAGCGAGAAGGTTAACGGGGCTGGGGTGATAGCGCATTGGGATCCGGACAGCATTGTCATGTTCATAAGGGAGTTCGATGAACCCGTTGTCTTGAGCGAAGACAGTGCGCCAAAAGAAGTGGTTGATTTCGCCCTATCTGTTGGTGTGCTGCTCACCACTGACGGACACACAATAAAGCCGTTTAGTGACAACCCTTTGCCAGCTGATCTTGTTGGCGCAATCAGGAATAACAGGCCGCTGATTATTAAGGAGATTCAAGCAAGGGAAGACCGCTGGCGCTATGAACTTACTCATTATCTCGGAGTGACAAGCGCCTATCTGGCGAACAAGGGGGTGCTGTTTTGGCGTGATGCTCAAAGACTGTGGGCTACATGCCCACGGGAGACAGGCGACGCACTCAAGGCCAATCATCCTGAAGCATTCGCCAAAGTCAGCAAACACCTGCCCGAACCAGTAACCCCGGGCACATGCGTTTACTACCAGCCCGATCCAGTCAATCCGGAGGCTGGCGGCGGCAAGTGCAAATGCAACGGGCTGAACGGCCCTGACAAGTACACCTACCCCATGAAGAAGATACAGTGTTCCGTATATAAGCCAGCAGCGGCTTCAATGGCGGTGACCCCAATGGCAGCAACGGCTTCCATGCCGCCTTCAATGCCGCCCGCTACCGGGCAAAGTGAACCACCTTCCATAGAGGGAGAGGACGGCCAGCAAGAAGACAGCGCGAAAGTAACAGAAGGCAGCGTGAAGGAGGCAGAAGAGCGCGCAAGCCAGCTGGTTGATACAATCCTTTCTTATGGCGTACGAATATCGACTGATGGGGAGAGGGTTATCCCGATCGACGGGGTGGAGTTCGGCGAGAAGTTAGCCGGGCTTATCGACCTCATGCAACCTGACATGGCTTTGGTTCTGTCCAGACGGCAAGCGGCATGGCTTGATTCGCTATCCGCCCTTATTAGTGAACCATGGAACAATCACCTTGAGCCTGACGACGTCATGACCGTATGGCATACACCAGTTGAAGTAATTGCCGCCACCATTAAAGGAGCGCCAGTTAATCGGCAACCAGCAGGAGCAATACCCCATGCGTTATAAAGAAGAGGCGCCCATACCTAATAAACGCAATCTTAATCCTGACGGTATCGAACTGTCCCTAACCGGTGATCGCAATCAATGCCGTGTCTGCACCGAGTACTTCAACAGCACCCACGCCTTCGATAAGCACAGGCGCAATGGCAAATGCCTCACTCGGGCGGAAATGACCAGGCGCGGAATGACCATGATAAATGGCGGGTATTGGGTTGGTGCGGTGATGGATAGCAACGCGCTCGAGTTGCGTAGTCGTGTTAGACAGGCTGGTGAAGAGGAGCCACTACGCAGTAACGCTTAATCTACACAGAGCAGCACACCAGCCCGGCTAACACAACGCCCCTGCTCCCATAACGAAAATACGGCGTTTTTACCCCAAGGGGTACTACCCTATTGCCTTGCAGAGAAGTCTTGTTATTTCGCGTTACGCCTACCCTTGCAGGGCATTTCCAAAGGGGATCAATCCTCCCGTTGGTTGTAATAGCGATTGTACTCAAGGGAGTCTAATTCCAGACTGTTAACCGTAGCTCGATCGGCTTCGAGTATGAGTTTCTGAATCATGGCCTTTTCCGTTATTCCGTAAATCTTTGCCAGACGCTTAAGAGCAAGTGATGCTCCTGTTGAAATCCACGTATTCAATTGACGCTCGCCGTTATTATCCGGGCCTTCGAACTTACGACGTTGTCGATAGGCCTTCTGCCTTTCCGCATTGGTAAGCGCCATTCTTTTCCCCCCATTGAGTGTATTTGATGGAATAATTATAATCGTTACTGTGTAACTCCCGGGAACTAATATTGAGATTTGGCTGTGCCGACAACACAGCACGGCTAAAACATCCTCTAGAATCGACCAGAATGCGATTTGAGGCTGGAACAATGAGGCGCGTATCAGCCCGACAACTGATTTAAAAAGGATTTCACCATGAGCAACGACAACAACGGCAAGAAGCCGGCTCCTCAACCGCGCTATATGGGAGGTCGACCTAAAGGCGCTGTAAACAAGCGCACGCTGGTGCGCCAAGCATTGATGAAGACTTACGGCCTTGAGGGTGAAGAAGGCTTCTGGATTGCCATTGCAATGCAGGCAAAGGCTGGCGATATGCAGGCAGCCGAAATGATAGCCAGCCGGTTATATCCCAAGCTTAAGCCACAAGCTGAAGCAGTCACACTATCCAAGCCACTGGACGGCAGTCTGGCCGACAGTGCCAGAAGCATTTTGCAAATGGCCTCAACCGGTGAGCTGACACCAGATACGGCTAGTGAACTATTAGGCGTGCTGGCAGATGTTGCGAAGGTTGTCGAGGTACAAGAGCTGCAACAACGGCTTGAGCGGTTGGAGTCCATAACCGCAGTGCCAATAGAAAAGGGCAGGAAATGAGCACAATCAACACCCGCAGAAGTAAGGCGCTATACAACCACCTGACCGATCGTCAGCGGATAGCCGTATTGCTTGAGCTGATCGCTGATCAGGACACTGACGAGATCCAACGCCTAGTGCAGCATATTCCGAAGCGTACCTATATCCAACGTGATGCTGCCGTTTTCGATGTAGTCGATCACGTAATGATTCAGTTGCTAGCCATTGCCTCTGATTATTGGCGATGGAGCTTTGCATTGGTGGCAGCAACAAGCGATGATGACATTGCATTGGCAGAAGGCCAGCGGGATGAGACTGTTGGACGGCTGCGGGCATTGGCCGATAGCGCAGGTGTTCCGGTGGCGTTATTGGTTGATATTGCCGGGCTGCCGGGTGATGCCATTGTGGAGCAGCGCCACGAACCCGACAGACAGACTAGATAGACAAGCAACGCGGCGTGGGTAGAAATATCGGAATTGGTTGATTCCTGACATGACAACGTGAAGCGCACCATAGAACGTTTGTCTAATCAAGGAGTTATCTCACTTGCTCAGACTGAGAAAGTCAAAATCCAACGGCAACTAAGCCCGTCAATGTCTACAAGTTCACCGGTGATAAAGGTAAGATCCCCATGCCCATTTACCGAAGTTCGGATAGTAGCAAAATAAAAACCGGGTAAAAAACCGGGTAATTTTAATGAGACTAAAAACCAGAATGGCCTGTGATAACGCTTTACTGAGACAATATGAATCCCGCCTTCTCCGCCACAATCAATAAAATCAATAATTTACACAAAAACCATGGCCATATTTAAGCATATTTGGTCACGTTTTTTTGCATTGCATTGTTTAGCCAGCTTTTTCCAGGAATATACCAGCCATCCAACATCGGTTTTAAGCACTTGGCCACCCTGTAAAGAGTGAAATTCAAAAACATCAGAAACTATCATAGCTGCTCAAGTTATTTCTGTCTCATTCCCGACAATACTCTTCTGATTGCAGAACTTCTGATCATCGGCAGCTTTAAATCTATATTTACATTGTAAATACAAATGATAAAATGCCCTCAATGAACATCTACTATGAGCTGAACGGCGATTTGTTCGTTTGGGACACAGGCAAGGCAGAAAAAAACCTGCGTAAACATGGTATTCGTTTCGAGGAAGCAGCTACAATTTTTTCCGACCCATTGTTTGTGTTGACGGATGCTTCCCGTAACGATGAAGCACGCGATGCCGCTATTGGTTTTGATGTGACCGGCCGCTTGCTCTATGTGGTTCATATTGAGATTGAAGGATCTTGTATCCGTCTTATTTCCGCGCGCCGCGCCGAACCAGAAGAGGAACTCAACTATGCTCTCTGAACGCTTGAAGAAACGCCTGCAGAAGAATCGCCCCATGACATCGATCACTCTGCGCATCCCGGTCGATGTGGTGGAATCTTTAAAGGAAATTGCCCCGCATAAAGGTTTTTCCGGATACCAGACATTGCTGAAATCATACATCAGCGAAGGATTACGCAGAGATGAAGAACGATATTCCGGTCTATCCACAGCGCGGCTGATCGAAGCGCTGAAAAAATGTGGTGTATCCGATGCGATAATCGAAGAAGCGACACGAGATCTGGCAGATTCCCAATGAGGCTGTCAGAAAACGCATCATGAATGAAGTCAGATACGTACAGCCTGTCTGACTGTGCCCGTCAACCTGGAGAGAATACGTCCGGCCATGTCTCTTAGCGAAACGATTTCATCTACAGCTCCGATCGCGATTGCTTCGCGGGGCATGCCAAACACCACGCTGCTGTCTTCATCCTGCGCCAGATTGTAGGCGCCGGCCTGATGCATGGCGAGCATACCCGCTGCGCCATCCTTACCCATACCGGTCAGAATCACGCCAACAGCATTTTTTCCCGCATATTGGGCAGCAGATTGAAACAGTACATCGACCGAGGGACGATGACGATTGACCGGATCTGCCTGGCTCAACTCAGTCATATAATTCGCACCATTTTTCTTCAGCTGCAAATGGGAATGCCCCGGAGCGATATAGGCATGACCAGGCAATACTCGCTCCCCTCCTTCGGATTCCTTCACTTCAATTTTGCATAACCGATTGAGTCGCTCGGCAAAAGAACGAGTAAATCCCGGAGGCATATGCTGGGCAATCAGGATTCCCGGACAATCCGGAGGCAGATGAACCAGTACATCTTTAATGGCCTCGGTACCGCCGGTGGATGCACCAATAATGATCAATTTTTCGGTTGATATGCCATGATGCTCTGAAATCTGAGGCGTTCTGCCATTCGTAGCATTTGCACTGCCTGGCTCCAGACGACGTACACGCGCTACACTGGCAACCCGTATTTTTCGTGCGATTTCCTCACCATAGGCTTCAAGACCATGACGAATATCCATCTTAGGTTTGGCCACAAAATCAACCGCACCCAGCTCAAGTGCGCGGAAAGTTACCTCTGAACCCCGTTCTGTCAAAGTAGACACCATCACCACCGGCATGGGCCGCAATCGCATCAGTTTTTCCAGAAAATCCAACCCATCCATTCTGGGCATTTCCACATCCAGTGTCAGCACGTCCGGATTCAAGGTCCGGATCATTTCACGCGCTACCAGCGGATCCGGTGCCGCTCCAATCACTTCCATATCAGCCTGGCTATTAATAATTTCGGTCAGTAATTTGCGAATCAAAGCGGAATCATCAATAACCAGTACACTGATTTTTTTCATAAATTAATCCTCAATATTCAGGAAGATTTCATCTGCTCTTCCGATTGCGCTGTCGATAACAGTAACCGGCTGTAATTTTGTTCACGCTCAGCAATGGTATCGTTACGCGATACATACAGTTTCTTCAGTAATACCCGGCCGCTTTTTGGAAAAAAATGCAGCTTGCGTGGATAAAATCCTTCCAGATCCCCGGCCAGAACAGGAATACCACACTCATTCAGATATTTTTTTACAAATCTGGCATTTTGCGAACCAATCATCGAAGTAACCATAGCCGGCTGTACATTGCCGCCTCCAAATACCTTGGCAACCAGATTTTGTTTACGCGCACCATTTTTGAGTAACTCACGTATCAGAATATCCATCGCATAGCCACCAAAACGCGCACATTCCGCCGGGAATCCGCTATCATTTTCACCGCTTGGCAGCATAAAGTGATTCATGCCGCCTATCTTGCTATGCTGATCGTAAATGCAGGCGGAAACACAGGAGCCAAGCACTGTACTCAACACCATATCCCTGGTAGTCACAAAATATTCCCCGGGCAGTAACTTGACCGCATCAATATTCAAACGCTGATCAAAATAAAAAGTTGAAGCAAACTGAGGATCAATCATGGCAGGATAAAATCGTCTGACAGTTTGACGAATCTGTTTCCAGTAGAAGGACACACATAGTATTTATCCTGTTGTTATCGGAACGCCTCTAAACTCCAGAAGCTCCCATTATTTGGCAATCGGTTTGTAGACAGTTCTGTCAATAAGCCTGATCAGATCAGAAGCATGCTGAAACACCTCCGAATGGCCCATGAACAGCAATCCATCATGACTCAACAAGGGCACAAACTTCTGCAAAATCTGGTATTGCGTTGGTTTGTCAAAATAAATCATAACGTTACGGCAGAAAATTGCGTTGAATGGTCCGCGCATGGGCCATCTGGTATCCAGTAAATTAAACTGGCGAAAAGTGATCAGATCACGCAGCTCCTGCCTGACCCGGGCATAACCGGAAGTATTATTCTTCCCTTTGAGAAAGAAACGCCTGATTCTTTCAGATGGCATAGATTCCAGTCTGTCCAGTGCGTAAACGCCTTCACGCGCAACCGCCAGTACATCGGTATCAATATCAGTCGCAAGAATACGAACAGGCGGCTTCAGGGAGTCAAAAGTTTCCACCATCGTCATGGCCATTGAATAGGCCTCTTCCCCAGTAGAAGAAGCACTGCACCAGAGTTTTATAATCTGTCCGGGTTGTCGCTTTTTTGCATGCTCAGCCAATATCGGAAAATGATGCGCTTCCCGAAAAAAGGCAGTGAGGTTGGTGGTCAATGCATTAGTAAAAGATTCCCATTCCGTATCCTCATCGTCCCTTTCCAGCCGCTCCAGATACTCGCCAAAGCCTTTTGAGTCGGTTGCACGTAAACGCCGCGACAACCGGGTATAAACCATTTCCTGCCGATTCTCAGCCAGCGCGATACCGGCTCGCGCGTAAATCATTCTTTTCACACATTCGAAATCACGCGCGGAAAATGCATATTCACGAGAACTCTGCTCACTGGAAAGAAGTGCATTCATAGCAAAAAATCGTTAAGTAAACCGGTTCTTAAAATTCTTCCCATTCTCCGTCTGTACCAGTGGGCACGGACGCAACATAACTCTTGGCAGGTACTTTCTTCTGATCTTTCGCCTGGGATTTTTTGGCCTGTGGCAACCGCTCAACGTTGGTTGCACGATTAGGGCCGCGCCGTTCAACAAATGCCTGGTTATCTGTTGCAGCCAGAGGGTTTTGTTCCAGCCTGAATACCGCCACTGCGCGTGATAATTGTTCCGCCTGCTCACGCATTGACTCGGAAGCAGCTGCTGCCTGTTCCACCAGCGCGGCATTCTGCTGGGTAATTTCATCCATCTGCGAAATCGCCTGATTCACCTGTTCGATCCCCTGGCTTTGCTCCTGGGAAGCCGCCGAAATTTCGCTCATGATGTCCGTCACACGCTTGACTGACTGCACCACTTCACCCATGGTTTTACCCGCCTGATCCACCAGCTGGGTGCCATCTTCCACTTTTAGTACCGAATCATTGATCAGTTCCTTGATCTCTTTCGCTGCCGCCGCTGAACGCTGTGCCAGTGTCCGTACCTCGGTTGCCACCACTGCAAATCCACGCCCCTGTTCACCCGCGCGCGCTGCTTCCACCGCTGCATTCAGCGCCAGGATATTGGTCTGGAAAGCAATGCCATCAATCACGCTGATAATGTCCACAATTTTCTTGGAGCTGTCGTTGATCGCACTCATGGTCTGTACCACTTCACCCACAACCTGACCGCCTTTTACAGCGACACCGGAAGCGGAAGCAGCCAGTTGATTCGCCTGGCGCGCATTATTCGCGTTTTGTTTGACGGTTGAGGTCAGCTCCTCCATGCTGGATGCAGTTTTTTCCAGATTAGCCGCTTGCTGTTCAGTACGCTGCGAAAGATCGGTATTACCGTCAGCAATCTCTTTGGAAGCAGTACTAATCATGCTGACTGCCTCCTTGATTTGCGCCACGATACCGGTCAACTGCGCGACCGTTGAATTGGAATCATCCTTTAATCGCCCCAGCATCCCCTGGTAATCGCGGGTAATCTTCTGCGTTAAATCACCTCCTGCCATAGCTTCCAGGATAGTGGCCAATTCATCCAGTCCCTGGGAAATACTTTCCATCAGCCGATTAATACCTTCAGCCAGTTGTTTGAAAAACCCTTCCTTGCCAACCAGAGTAAGGCGTTTGCTGAAATCCCCGGCCACACCTGCCCGCACAATATCCATGATCTCTTTTTCGACGGTCAGCTCCTGGGTACAATCGCGCCACTCAACCACAGAGCCGGCACGCTCTCCGGATTCATTGGAAACAGGCATCAATATCAGTGAATAGGTTCGCTCCCCAATCTTGATGTTGTCGATCTGCTGCTGCCCGGTCAGATCACGCAAATGATTTTGCAGCGATTGCCGTATTTCCTGTTCAACAGTCTTATCCAGCAGAATTTCCCGCACCATCCGGTTCATGAAAATAATCGTGCCACCGGTATCGGCAATCATGACAGCAGAGGTAGCAATATCCAGCGCATTGCGCACACGCAAATTTTCCATATTCATACGTTTGGTTTCAGTAAAATCGATTCCCGCACGAATCTGCATGGACTTAAGCGCCTCAGTTAACTTTCCGATTTCATCATTACGTTTAATTGTGATCTGGGTGGTGTAGTCTCCTTGTGCCATCTTATCCAGATGATGAATCATGGTACGCAGCGGCTGATGGATACACGAGTACAACAACACACCCATTCCACCTGCCAGACAGGCGCTCACCCCCATTCCGGCAAAGGCCAGGCTGAACTGATCCTGCATCATCAACCAGGCCGATCCCGCCATCACCAGTAATGGCACGGTACAGACCCCGATAATCCGGGTTTTCAGGCTGAGATGGCGAATTTTTTCGCGCAGCAGTCCCAGCCAGTTATCTGCAATCACATCTCCGGCAACAATCCGTACTTTTGCCGTGCCTTCCCGCATCTGGCGATACAACGTTTCGGCTGCCTGAATCTGATCGCGTGAAGGTTTACTGCGTACGGACATATGCCCGGTTACCTTGCCGTGCTCCCTGACAGGCGTCGCGTTAGCATAAACCCAGTAACTGCTGCCATCCTTACTCCGGTTCTTGACCATGCCACTCCATGGCCTGTCCTGTTTAAGCATGTTCCAAAAATCAGTGAATGCTTCCGGTGGCATATCAGGATGACGAATAATATTGTGTGCCTGCCCGATCAGTTCCTGTTCGGTAAAACCGCTCATCCTGACGAATGGTTCATTGATATAGGTAATCACTCCTTTCGCTGTGGTTTTGGAAACAAGAAACTCTCCATCCCGCATCTCATGTTCCACATTGGTTACCGGTAGATTGACTCTCATGATCGTGCTTCCTCAAAAGATTGTTTTATTCATACTGCGTACAGATTCATCACCGTCTATAAATCCTCGTCATTGCACAAAAGATTGTCATTGCGAGG
>JACTML010000188.1 GCA_014584635.1 Nitrosomonas eutropha
TTACGCTCACAAGATATTCGCTACTTCATTGCGCGCCTGCATGGAGATGGTCTTTCCGGGAGAAGTTTGGCGCGTATGTTGTCCGCCTGGCGCGGATTTTATCGCTACCTGATCCGCCATCACCGTCACAATGACAACCCATGCCTGGATGTGCGCGTTCCCAAATCCCCACAAAAACTGCCACACGCCCTCTCCCCCGATGAAGCCGCGCAACTGCTCGCTTTCAATCCGGCGGATACACTGACAACACGCGACCTGGCAATATTCGAACTGTTTTATTCATCCGGATTGCGTCTGACTGAACTGACACAATTGCAACCGGCTGACATCGATTTTAATGAGGGAACGGTACGCGTTACAGGCAAAGGCAACAAAACCCGTATTGTGCCGGTTGGCGAGCTGGCACTGCGCGCATTGCAAGCCTGGTTACCACTGCGCAACACCTGGCTTGCCCCGGGTGAAACAGCGCTGTTCCTGTCGCAGCGCGGCCATCGCATCCATCCGCGTACCATCGCTTATCGTCTGCAGCAACGTGCACGCCTGCAAAGCCTCGATGATCGGGTACATCCACACGCGCTGCGCCACTCATTTGCTTCCCATCTGTTGCAATCCAGCGGCGATTTACGCGCGGTTCAGGAAATGCTCGGGCATAGCAGCATTCGCAGTACACAGGTTTATACTCATCTGGATTTCCAGCATCTGGCCAAAATTTACGACCAGGCTCACCCGCGTGCCCGAAAGAAACCCAAATCCGATTAGATTATTGCCAGATACACGCTGATTACCAATAATCAATCAGGATCAGGATTTGTCCCGAAGAGCTGTCCACGCTTGTCTGGTAGCGCGCGCGGCTGAAAACAGTTTCTGCAGTGACTCGCCGTCGTGATTGACCAGCATTTGTCGCAATGCAGATAACTCTTGCTGATAAGCTTCAATTTGCGTAAGCAAAGCGGCACGGTTTTCCAGACAGATATCCCGCCACATTTCCGGAGAACTGGCGGTAATGCGCGTCATATCATTCAAGCTGGTACCGGCAAAACGCAGGAGTGCCAGAGGATTTTCTTCGCCCAGGGTTTGACTCAACGTATGAATATGCTGCATCAGTGAAAACGCCAGCATATGAGGAAGATGGCTGATGGCGGCAAGCAGCTGATCATGTTGTTCGGGTTGCATAGACGAAACCCGGGCTCCACAGCCTTGCCAGAACGCCGTAACAGCGTCAACAGCCTGTTGATCATTCTCTGGTAATGGCGTCAGGATGACAGGTTTGCTCTGGAACAATTCTGGGAAAGCTGCCTGTGCGCCATTGAATTCGGTACCGGCAACAGGGTGTGCGGGAATGAAACGCTCAATATGTTCACCCAGATTCTCACGAGCAGCCTGGACAACATTCTGCTTGGTGCTGCCCACATCGGAAATAATGGTGTGACCTTCCAGACAGGGCTTCATCTGCTGCATAACGCGGCCAGTTTGCTTTACAGGAACCGCGAGTAATACAAAATCCGCATCCGCCAGCGCCGCAGAAAAATCGCTTGTCTGCTCATCGATAATGCCCCGATCAAGGGCATGCTGCATGTTTTGCGGGCTGCGGCCAATTCCGACAATGTGCTTCACCAGACCGGCCTGACGCAATGCAAGCGCAAATGAACCGCCAATTAACCCCACACCGATAATGACCAGTTTGGAGATATGAAAAGAAGTCATGGACGATGAATGATGCGCGCCGATGATCAGTCGGGCTGCTTGAGCGCCTGTTCCAGCGCATACAGGAATTTCTTGTTTTCTTCCTCAATCCCGATTGTCACCCGCAAATGGTTGGGCATACCGTAGTTACCCAGTGGCCGCACGATAACACCTTGCTGCAACAGGTTTTTATAGATTTTCAGTGTATCCGCCTGATGCCCATCAATCTGAATACTGACAAAATTGCCAAAAGAAGGAATGTAGCCGACTCCCAATTGATCCAGGCCCGCTATCATTTGCTGCATGCCGATCCGGTTGGTCGTGTAAGAGAGCTTGACGAACTCAACATCATCCAGCGCTGCCTGGGCAGCTGCCAGACCAATGCTGTTGACATTAAAAGGCTGGCGGATACGATTCATCAGGTTGGCGATATCGGCATGCGCCAGAGCAAAACCAACACGCACACTGGCCAGGCCGTAAGCCTTGGAAAAAGTATGCGTAATTACCAGATTCTGAAAATTTTTCAGCCAGGCAATGCTGTTAGTCTTGTTGGCTTCCGGCAGATACTCGTCATAGGCCTGATCCAGGACAACCAGTACATCCGGCGGAACCCGTTCTATAAAGCGTAATAAATCCCTGGCGTCGCACAACGTACCGGTCGGGTTATTGGGGTTTGCAATAAATACGATACGTGTTTCGGATGTAATGGCATCCAGCATGGCTTCCAGATCATGTCCATAATTTCTGGCAGGAACAGTCACTCCTCTGGCGCCCACCGCCTGAGCTAAAAGCGGATAAATGGCAAAAGCATACTGCGAATAAACCGCACTTGTTCCGGGCTTCAGAAAAATACGGGCAGCAAGCTCAAGTACATCATTGGAGCCATTTCCCAGCACGATTTGCTCGGTTGATACCCCCAGGCGTTCGGATAATGCAGCTTTCAATTCAAAACCGCTTCCATCCGGGTAGCGGGAAGATTCATTAAGCGCCTGAATCATTACCTCTTTTGCCAACGGGCTGGTTCCCAGCGGATTTTCATTGGAAGCCAGTTTGATCACTTCATTTTTATCCAGACCAAGGTCTCTAACCAGTTCCGATATTGGCTTGCCCGGCTGATAAGGTTGGATTGCCCGGATATACTCCGGAGCCAGTTCAAAAAGATTCATAGTATTCAGGAATAAGTAGTCTTTCGTTCAGGAATTGATTTACGCTGCAGGATAAGAGCCAAAAACCTTCAGGAAGGTTGCATTGTCGCGCAATACCTGAAGTGCTTTCGCTACGTTTTCATCTTCCTGATGCCCTTCTATATCTGTAAAAAAAATATACTCCCACAGACTTGCGCGCGAAGGACGTGATTCCAGACGTGTCATACTGACACGATATTGTGCAAACGGCGCCAGAAGATCATAAACAGAACCAGGGCGGTTAGGTGTAGCCATGGCGAGCGAAGTCTTGTCTCGTCCGGAAGGTGCAACCTCCTGCTGACCAACCACCAGAAATCGCGTTGTATTATTCGGGTTATCCTCGATATTGGCCGCGCAAATCTCCAACCCGAATACTTCGGCAGCTTTTTTTCCAGCGATTGCAGCAGCACTGCTGTCTGCCGCAGCCTGACGAGCCGCGTCTGCATTACTGGCGGCATTGATACGATCAGCTGCAGCCAGATTTTCATTAAGCCACATCTGGCACTGGGCAAATGACTGTGGATGCGAATAAATTTTCCGGATAGCAGTCAGATCAGCGTGCTGTGCCATCAGACACTGGTGAACGGGCAGCTGGAGTTCACCGCACACTTTCAAGGGTGTCTGCAGCAATAAATCCATTGTTCTGCCGACGGCGCCCTCAGTTGAATTTTCAACCGGAACCACCCCATAATCCGCCGTACCGGATTCAACCTTACGAAAAATATCATCTATAGAGCTGCACGGCACTGAAGTGACGGCACCGCCAAAACGTTTGGTTACCGCTTCTTCCGAAAAGGTACCCTGCGGACCCAGATAAGCAACAACCAAAGGTTCTTCCAGTGCACGGCAAAGGGATATGATTTCGGTAAACAAACGTACAATATGTTCGTTGCGTAACGGCCCGGTATTTGCCTGCTGCAGACGGGAAAAAATTTGTGATTCACGCTCGGGGCGATAAACCGTACCGGATTTCTGCTGGCCAACTTGCTGTGCAAGTCGAGCGCGAGTGTTAATCAACCGAAGCAATTCATCATCAATTGCATCAATCTCATTACGCAGTTGTATAAGCTGTTCCGTCATCAATAGGAATTTAATAGGATTGTGACTGGATTTTCTGTTTATATCCGTTCAGGTTTCGCAGGTACTGCAACAGGCAGGTAGCGAACCATTAACACTCCCGTAATCCGGGCAATTGCCTCAATAATTTCAGCTGGAACGGCTCTGTCAGTATCAACCAGCGTATAAGCCATTTCCCCGCGAGATTTATTGATCATGTTATGAATATTCAGGCCAATATCCGCCATGCGGGTTGATATTTGCCCCAGCAGATTGGGGACATTGGCATTGGCCACAGCCACCCGAAACGGTGTTCCGCGCTCCATAACAACATCCGGAAAATTAACGGTGTAGCTGATGTTCCCGTGGGTTACGTAATCCATAATCTGGTCAGCAATCATCATCGCACAATTTTCTTCCGCTTCGCGCGTGGAAGCACCAAGATGAGGCAAAGCGATAACCGCCGGATGTTGCTTCAACTTCTGATCAGGAAAATCGCAAACATAGTTTTTAATAATCCCGCTTTCGATACCTGCCAGTACAGCATCTTCATCGACAACGGCATTACGCGAAAAATTAAGCAGAATCGTATTTTTCTGCATATGTGCTATCAGCGAGCTGTTGATCAAATGTCGTGTAGAATCGTTAAGCGGTACGTGCAGGGAAATAAAGTTACTGTGACGCACCAGATCTTCAATCTGATTGGCTCTCTGAACTTCCGCAGACAGACTCCACGCTGCATCAATCGTAATTTTGGGATCATACCCCAGCACCTTCATTCCGAGTTTGATTGCAGCATCCGCTACGGGCCGCCCGATCTTGCCAAGACCGATGACACCCAGCGTTCGCCCTGGCAGCTCCAAACCGGAAAATCGTTTTTTACCTGCCTCAACCTGAAGGTTGAAAGATTGGTCATCTCCTTCCAGGGTATCAACAAAACGCAAGGCCGGTATCAGGTTACGCGATGCCATCAACATGCCAGCCAGCACGAGTTCCTTGACAGCATTGGCATTCGCTCCCGGTGTATTGAAAACCGGAATGCCGCGCGCACTCATCTTGTTGACGGGAATATTATTCGTTCCGGCACCCGCACGGCCTATTGCAATCACGCTGCTGGGGATCTCCATGTCGTGCATGTTGTGCGAGCGCACCAGTATTACATCAGGATCCGAAATATCCGTACCAATCTGAAAAAGATCGGCAGGCAAACGCTTGAGTCCGACAGATGCAATCGAGTTTAGCGTAAGAACCTTACAGATTTTCTGAATGTCATCAGACATGATTTTTCTCAAATTCCTGCATAAATGCTACCAATGCCTGTACGCCCTCCAGCGGCATAGCGTTATAAATGGAAGCACGCATTCCGCCAACTGACCGATGTCCTTTCAGCTGCAGCAGCCCATGTGCTTGTGCCTGCTTCAGAAATGCTTCGTCCAGGCCGGGATCACTCAACGTGAATGGAACATTCATTCTTGATCGATCAGCTCGATTGACCGGACAATGGTAAAAATTACTGGTATCGATCAGATCATAAAGCAGTCTGGCTTTGGCAATATTACGCTGTTCAATTGCAGCCAATCCCCCTTGTTTTTTTAACCATTCCATGACGAGTCCCATAATATAAATGGCATAAGTGGGAGGTGTATTGTACATGGAAGCATTATCCGCATACGTCTTGTAGCGATACATGGTTGGTGTTCCGGGAAACGGCGGAATATCCAGCAAATCTTCCCGGATAATCACAATCACCAATCCGGCAGGCCCCACATTTTTCTGTGCGCCGGCATAAATCAGTCCGAACTTGCTGACATCAAACGGTCGCGACAGAAAGTTGGATGACATATCAGCAACCAGTGGAATTTCGCCATGATTGCCGGGTGCTGCAGATAAATCAGGTGTCCACTGGAATTCAACGCCGCCGATTGTTTCATTGGATGCGTAATGCACATAGGCTGCATCAGGTGAAATATGCCATTGTTCTAATGGAGGAACAGAGTTAAAGCCATCGTGTTGCGATGAAGCGGCAACATGCACAGAGCAGTATTGACCTGCTTCAGCAGCAGCTTTTTTTGACCACTGGCCGGTGTGAACATAATCTGCCTGTGTACTTTTCCCCAGCAGGTTCATCGGCACAGCAGCAAACTGGCTGGATGCACCTCCCTGAAGAAAAAGCACCTTGTAGTTTTGAGGAATATTGGCCAGCTCACGCAAGGCAGATTCTGCCTTGTCAGCAATTGACATGAATTCTTTTCCGCGGTGGCTCATTTCCATGACAGACATGCCGCTGCCCTGCCAGTCCAGCATTTCCTCACGAGCCTGTTTCAACACTTCTTCCGGCAAAACAGCCGGTCCAGCACTGAAGTTATATATCTTTCTCATGATTCACCGGGTTGAATTAATTTTCATCTGTTTCAACAATTCTTTCCAGCCCTGCGAGTTTCTCTCCCGCATCCAGGTTAATCAGTATCACGCCTTGAGTCGCTCGACCCATTTCACGAATTTCGCTGACACGTGTACGAATCATGACCCCTCCCGTGGTAATCAGCATGATTTCATCATTAGGTTCAACCAGTTGTGCAGCAACCACCTTCCCGTTACGTACATTGGTATTAATCGCGATCATACCCTGAGTACCCCGGTTATGCCGGGTATACTCAGTAATGGAGGTACGTTTCCCATAACCATTCTCGGTAGCCGTTAACACCGCTATATCTTCATTATCTGCAACCAATAAAGAAATAACCTTCTGATCGGCTCCAAGCCTCATGCCTCTGACTCCGCGAGCAGTACGTCCGGTTGGGCGCACGTCATTTTCATCAAAGCGCATTGCCTTGCCTGCATCAGAGAAGAGCATGACATCATGCTTGCCTTCAGTCAGCGCAACACCAATCAGATAATCACCTTCGTCCAGCGCGATCGCAATGATCCCACTGGTTCGTGGTCGGGAAAATTCTGATAACGGCGTCTTTTTGACTGTACCACCAGCAGTAGCCATGAACACATAGCGAGTATCATCAAACGATTTGACCGGTAAAACCGCATTGATTTTTTCGTGTTGCTCCAGTGGAACAAGATTATTAATAGGCCTGCCGCGCGAAGTACGACTGCCTTGCGGCACGTTATACACCTTAATCCAGTAAACCCGTCCAAGACTGGAAAAGCACAGAATGAAATCATGGGTATTGGCGATAAACAGATTATCAATGAAGTCATCCTCACGCGTTGTAATCGCCTGCTTACCCCGCCCTCCGCGCTTCTGTGCCTGGTAATCATCAAGCTGCTGCGATTTGATATAACCCGCATGCGACAAAGTCACGACCATATCTGTCGGTGTGATCAGATCCTCTGTATTTAAATCCTGCGCATCGATGACCACTTCACTCCGCCTGGGGTCACTAAACTGTCCCTTGATAGCGGTTAATTCCTCGACAATGATGGCAGTAATACGCTCTGGATTTGCCAATATATTGAGAAAATCCTGAATTTTATCCAGTATCTCCTTGTACTCGGAGACAATTTTTTCCTGCTCCAGTCCGGTAAGGCGCTGCAGCCTAAGATCAAGGATCGCCTGAGCCTGCGCATCGGATAAACGATACCCCTGATTTGACAAACCGAATTCGCCAGACAGTGTTTCAGGACGAAATGCTGCTGCATCAATCATGGCACGGCGAAGCATTTCTTCAACCAGGGATGATCGCCATGTCTTAGCCATCAATCCTTTTTTTGCCTCGGCTGGTGTCGGTGCGGCCTTGATCAGGGCAATAATCTCATCCACATTGGATAATGCGACAGCCAGCCCTTCCAGCAAATGGCCGCGTTCCCGCGCTTTCCTGAGTTCAAATACAGTACGCCGCGTCACAACCTCACGACGATGCCGCAGGAAATAATCCAGCATTTGCTTCAAATTGAGCAAACGTGGCTGCCCATCAACCAGCGCGACCATATTAATGCCAAATGTATCCTGCATCTGCGTCTCTTTGTACAGATTATTCAGAACAACTTCAGGCACTTCTCCACGCTTGAGCTCAATAACCACGCGCATGCCGGATTTATCCGATTCATCGCGCAAATCTGAAATACCTTCTATTCGTTTATCCCTTACCAACTCTCCGATACGTACCAGCAAATTAGCCTTGTTTACCTGGTAAGGCAGTTCATCAATGATGATGCTGTGGCGATTTCCCTTATCCAGTTCCTCAAAATGCGTTCTGGCACGCATGACGACGCGCCCTCTTCCTGTCTGGTAACCATCCCTGATACCGGATATCCCGTAAATAATGCCGGCAGTTGGAAAATCAGGCGCCGGAATACAGGCCATCAATCCGGCAATATCAACAGCAGGATCACTCAGCAACAATAAGCAGGCATCAATTACTTCACCAATGTTATGAGGCGGAATATTGGTAGCCATCCCCACCGCAATACCGGATGAACCATTGATCAGCAGGTTGGGTATCTTTGCCGGCAGAATTAATGGCTCCTGCTCGGAACCATCATAGTTGGGCCCAAAATCGACCGTACTTTTGTCAAGATCAGCCAGTAACTCATGGGCGATGCGTGACATCCTGATTTCGGTATAACGCATGGCGGCCGCATTATCGCCATCAATCGAGCCAAAATTACCTTGACCATCTATCAGCATGTAACGCAGGGAAAAAGGCTGCGCCATGCGTACAATCGTGTCATAGACCGCAGTATCACCATGCGGGTGATATTTACCAATCACGTCACCAACGATACGTGCCGATTTCTTATATGGCCGATTCCAGTCATTGGATAGTTCATGCATGGCGTAAAGTACGCGCCGATGTACCGGTTTCAATCCATCACGTACATCAGGCAAGGCCCGACCCACGATAACGCTCATCGCATAATCGAGGTAAGAACGCTTCATTTCATCTTCAAGACTGACGGGTAAGGTTTCCTTGGCGAATTGTTCCATGTAGCAACTGCTTTAACGGTGAAATATTCAGGTTATACCCGCACGGGTACAAAAGATTATTGATGACCTTGTTCGATACGTGCTGTTTTCTGTTTCAGCATGTCAATCAGGGCGGCGATACCATTTTTCTGCAAGACAGCACTGTATTCAGCGCGCTTTAAAGCCAGATCACTGACCCCATCAACCACAATATTAATGATGCGCCAACCTTCACTGGTTCTGTTCATCACATAGTCAAAATTAACAGGATTACCATCGACGCGAACAAGTTGGCTGCGAACCAATACCCGCCCTCGCGGAAGCTGTATCTGTTCAATAACCTTGAATTGCTCGCCATCATACTGATCAAACCGGTCTGCGTAAGTCGCGATGCTATTGGCCTGAAACGCCTGAGTAATGGCTTGCTGCTGATCAGCATCAAGTTTCGCCCAATGCGCTCCCAGTACAGAACGGATAATTGCCGCAAGATCATGCGTCTGCTGAATAACGGGAGCAATGAGTTTCAGACGACCGTTATAACCGGCTTTCTGCCCCTGCCGCATCGTCTGGATCAGGCCATCCTGCAATGTGGTGATTACCCGCTCAGCATCATCATTTTCTGGCGATTCAGCTTGCAGCCCGGTTGCAGCCATTACCAAGATGATGCTAACCAGCAATCTAAATATTTTATGAATCATGTTCAGCAACTTCATAGCGTCGATTTTTCCATTGCGCCCGTACACCGCGCCAGTATCTGATTGCGGATGTCCAGGTCATCAGCAGGTAGAGCGTGCCAATCACGGGCAATGCAATTCCCCAGAGTAATGAGCTGCGATAAAATCCAAGTACAGGCATATAAACAACCAGCATGGCCAGCCAGGTAAGTGCACCACTGACCACAAACACTGTATCTGTATAAATAATTGCAGACAGAGGTGCGCACCAGAACATGCTGACCATGATCAATGTACACAAAAACAACAGTAGCGATGAATAGCGCAGCTGCGTAAAAGCAGTGCGAGCAACGGTATTCCAGATTGCTGCAAGGTTGTCATAACCCCGGTGACTTTGCACAGCGTGGCTCAATCCAATCCAGGTTTTGAAACCGGCCTGTTTAACCTGAGCTGCCAGCATACAGTCATCAATCAGTGCATTATGAATACTGGTAAAAGCATTTATCGATTTCAGCACACTGGTTTCCACCAGAATACACCCGCCCGCTGCTGCAGCCATGCGGGACTCAGGGTCATTGGAGAGTTTGAATGGATATAACAGCTTGAAGAAAAATATAAAAGCCGGTACCAGCAAACGTTCTGAAAACCGCTGGACGGGCAACCTGGCCATTACCGATAACAGCGATAAATTTTCCTGCTGTGCCCTATTTAACAAGGCGCTCAGAATACCTGGCGACAGGTTGATATCCGCATCCAGCAATAAAGTGTAGCGTGTACGCACCTGTTGCAAACCCTGATCCAGCGCCCATAGCTTTCCGCTCCAGCCTGGGGGAGGTGTTGTGCCGGAGATGATTTCCACTCCCTTCCTGTTTGCCAGCACAGCTGTCTGATCTTCAGACTGATCATCAATTACGATAATCCGCAAACCCTCACCTTGCGCCTGAAGCTTGCTAAGTGTGTGATCGATAAATTGTGCTTCGTTACGGGCAGGAATCAGAACCGTGACGTCATTAAAAAGCTGTTTTACTTCTGCATCAGTTGAAGGTTCAAGCTGTTCCCGTACACTCCACGCGCGCCAGGGAGCCAATAAAATACTCCACCAGCAAAGCGTGCCCGCCACAGCCATAGACAATATCAATATAGCCATGACTTTTAATGAACGGAAATATGGATTTTTTCAGAACAGGAAAAAATATTAATTATCCGAACCATGCGAATGATCAGAAGCTGGTGCAGCAGCCTTATGCTCAACAGTTACCGACACGGGAAAAGGTTTTCGTTTATCAGCATGTGACTGTGAGCCGTTATTCATTTGCAATGGATCCAGCGCCATGGGGCCTTCCACACGAGGACCACGCATACTCACTCGCAATGCTTTCAAGGGGTGAGCAAAGGTATCATTGATAGCGGTAGGTTCAAACCCGCAGTGCGCCATACAATTTGCACATTTAGGATTATTCCCGACGCCGTACCGATCCCAATCCGTCTCCTCCATCAGCTCCCGGAAACTGGCTGCGTATCCTTCATCCACCAACAGGTAGCAGGGACGTTGCCAGCCAAACAGGTTACGTGTGGGATTTCCCCACGGCGTACATTGGTAGCTTTGATTACCCGCAAGAAAATCCAGATACAAGCTGGAATGATTAAATCTCCAGGAAGTTTTGCGTTTCTTCCCCAGTTCAAAAATTGAACGAAACAACCGCTTGCTTACTGATCTCTGCAGAAACACATCTTGCCGGGGTGCGTGTTCATAGCTGAAGCCCGGAGATACATTGATTCCCTCTACGCCAAGCTCCATTGCGGTATCAAAAAATGCGGCGACCTCTTCTGCTGTCTCTTTTTGAAACAAGGTACAGTTGACAGTTACCCTAAAACCACGTTGCACAGCTTGCTTAATGACAGGAATAACTTTGTCGTAGACTCCTTCACGACATACCGATGCATCATGTCGTTCACGGTTACCGTCAAGATGAATGGAAAATGTCAGATAGGGCGAAGGCTGATAGTCATCCATGCGAGCATCCAGCAGCAGCGCATTGGTGCAGAGATAGACAAATTTTTTGCGCTGGATAATTCCCTGGACAATTTGTGGCATTTCTTTGTGAATGAGCGGCTCTCCTCCCGCGATGGAAACGACCGGCGCATCACATTCATCCACCGCATGCAGACACTCATCCACACTCAGGCGGCGCCGTAATGTTTCATCCGGATAATCAATCTTGCCGCAGCCTGCACACGCCAAATTACATTGAAACAATGGCTCAAGCATCAACACCAGTGGATAACGTTTATTACCGCGAAGCTTTTGTTTCAACAAATAGCTACCTACCCGGTATTGCTGTAAAAGAGGAACGCCCATTATTAAATTTTCTCCATTTTAATATCAGCCAATGTCTTGATTTTTCGGACA
>JACTML010000100.1 GCA_014584635.1 Nitrosomonas eutropha
ATTATCCGTTGCGCTCAAACGTCAGTTCCCTAATCCGGTTATCAGCCAAACAGGCGTCAATGGCCTGCGTCAGGGAGCAAAATATCTGTCCGAACTGGGTTATCTGCAGCCAGATGTTATTGAATCTGTATTGAATCTGAAATACCAGCCGGCCTGATGTCATGAAACCCCGCGCTTCAGGAAAATCGGGTCACCCGCCCATGCTGGCAACCCGATTCAGTCAGCTGATTTTTAAATCAAATTTCCTGTGGTTCTGTCTGGCCTGGTTACTGATTATCCTTTCCTGGGAACTTGGTTCCTGGATGGAATGGTTCAATCCACAAATCCTGCCTCCTCCCAGCGAAACCATCCCTTATGCCTTTTCCGGCAATATCACCATCGGGTTTGGCCAGCAGAAAACCGGGTTACTGGAATCCACAGCCGTTACGTTAGGACGCGTGGGGGCCGGCATGCTGATCGGCCTGCTGGTATCATCCTGTTTGGCTGTCATGGTAATTGAACTGCCCGTCTTGCGACGACTCATCCTGCCTATCGTCCAGTCACTTGCCCCGATTGCGCCGGTAGCCTGGATTCCCTTTACCATCGTTGTGATCGGCATCGGTGGCCCGGCTGCCGTATTCATTGTATTCATGGCGGTACTTGGAACCATGACACTTTCACTGATTGCCGCACTGGACGGCATTCCGACTGAATATCTGAAAATTGCCCGTAATCTGGGAACCTCGCGTATGCGCATGTGGCGGTATGTACGTCTGCCTGCCATTATCCCCGGTACGATGACTGCTATCCGCATGTCATTCTTTGGCGCCTGGATGGCAGTGCTGGCAGGAGAAATGGCCGGTCTTAATTCAGGATTGGGTTATATGATTATCATGGCACAGCAAATGTACAACATGAAACTGGTTATGATTGGCATTCTTACCATTGGCTTCATCGGTTTTGTTATCGATCGTCTGCTACTGCTGATCAATACCAGATTACTGCGATGGGTACAATAAATCCATGAATACACTCTCTTTCCGTCCACCTGGTGCCCGACTGGAATTCAATAATATCCGCAAATCCTTTGGCAACACTGTTTCTGTTGAAGCGGATGAACTCATCATAGAGCCAGGCAGCCTGACCGTATTGCTGGGTCGCAGCGGCTGTGGAAAAACAACTCTGCTCAATCTCGCTGCCGGACTGGATTTTCCGGATCAGGGTCATGTCAGCTACGATCATCAAATACTGCAAGGCCCTGCTCCCTCAACAGCCCTGATTTTCCAGACTCACAATCTGTTTCCCTGGATGACAGCAGAAAAAAACGTTGCTTTTCCGTTGCGAAATCAGGGAATGGCAAAAGCAGAAGCTCTGGAACACGCAAGGCATTATCTTGAACAGGTCGGACTGGAATCCTTTGCCAGACACAAGCCTTCGCAGCTGTCCGGAGGCATGCGCCAACGCATAGCACTGGCGCGAACCATCGCCACAAAACCCCGTTTGCTGTTACTGGATGAACCTTTTTCCGCGCTGGACATGCAAACCCGCCGCATGATGCAACGCTATCTGCTACGTGTCTGGCATGATTCCGCCGCCACCATACTCATGATCACGCACGATCTGCACGAAGCACTCATGCTGGCAGATCGTATCGCGCTCATGGCGTCCTCCCCCAATGGTCATATTGCTGAAATTCTGGATATTGAGCTCGATCGCCCCCGCAATCCCGAAGATCCATCTTTTCGCGCTATTCAGCAGCAACTTGACCGCTTTCTGGAACATGAAACGCTCCTGGCGGAGCATGTTCCCGTCCGCGAATCAGCTGACAGGGGAAATGATCCAAGCGCAACATAGAAACAGCAGCAAAAAACCCCAGTTCGCTATTCTTGCGCCGTCTTCCTGTTTTTTGACAAACCGCCAGATTCATCGTCAATCACCATCACACATTCTCACACTCTTCAGAATTTACCTGCTCCCCGCATATCTCAGTGACATAACACCCTCTCTCTGTCCAGAGTACAGAAATAGCCCGCAATCAGGTGATTATTTATGTGATCGAATCCAGCAGTGATTACGCATAATGCGCGGGTATTAATCAATATCCACGCAGGAGAAACCATGAGCGAAGCGACCGCACCGGCCAGCACAGGCAATAAAAGCAAACTAACTCTGTTCATCCTGATCGGATTATTGCTCGCCGGAGCAGGCGTTGGCGGAACCTGGTATTTTATGAAAAGCCAGTACGAGGGAGCCGGATCAGGCGCTGTTGTAGAAAAAAAGAAACCCACTACTTTCGTTAAGATTGAACCTTTCACTGTCAACCTGCAGCCTGAAGAAAGAAAATCTCACTATCTGCAAGTAGAGTTATCTCTCAAGGTCAATGAAACCGGGGTAATTGAAGCCATTGAAAACAGCAAGCCTGAAATCCGCAACCAGATTCTGTTGCTGCTATCCAGTAAAAAGCCCTCTGAGATCAATACGCTGGAGGGAAAACAAAAACTCAGCCAGGATATCATCCAGGCCATCAGACCAAAAATGGAATCTGAATCCCTGCAGGGCGATATTCTGGATGTTTTGTTCACCTCCTTTATCATTCAGTAAGCGCTGTGAACCATGGCCGAGAATTTTCTCACTCAGGATGAAGTTGATGCGCTGCTGAATTTTGATAGCGGCAAGAAACATCAGCAAGCTGCCCAGCAGGAAAATGAGGCTATCTATCCCGGTGGTGTCCGTCCTTATGACATGGCCACCCAGGAACGGATTGTACGGGGACGCATGCCTGCCCTGGAAATTATCAATGCACGCTTTGCCAATTCGCTGCAAACCGGGCTCTATAATTTTTTGCGGCGGGGCGTGGATATTTCCACTGATTCTATAAGAACCACCAAATACAGCGAATTTACCCGCTCGCTGGCCGTGCCCGCAAATATCAATATGGTCAGCATGAAGCCGCTGCGCGGCACTGCATTGATTACTATTGATCCCAACCTGATATTTCTGATCGTGGACAACATGTTCGGCGGAGATGGCCGCTTTCATACCCGAGTGGAAGGACGTGAATTTACCCTGACTGAACAAGGCATTATCCGACGTCTGCTGGATGTTTTATTCGAAAGCTACGAAAAAGCCTGGAAATCGGTTTACCCGATCAAATTTGAATATATCCGTGCTGAAATGAATCCGCAATTTGCCAACGTCGCGACACCCAGTGATGTTGTGGTCGCGAGTTCATTTGAACTTAACCTGGGCGGTAATCGCGGAGAATTCCACATCTGTATTCCTTATACCATGCTGGAGCCGATACGCGATCTGCTTAACAACAATACGCAGGAAGATCATACAGAAGTTGATAATAGCTGGATCAAATCGCTGACCCGGCAAGTACAAAGTGCAGAAATAGAAATTATTGCCAACCTGGGCCACACCCGCGTGACGTTGCACCAGATCCTCAACATGCAGGAAGGTGACGTTATTGCCCTCGATATTCCTGACACAGTGGTAGCTGTGGCAAATGGTGTACCCATCATGGATTGCCATTACGGCATCCTTAACGATCACTACGCGCTTAAAGTCAAGGCTGTACGAACCCCAACTGAAATCGATTAACCACCGAATTAAACATCGGAGCAGAACATGAATGAATCGACACTGACCGAACCGCAAACTGAACAGGATGACTGGGCAGCTGCCATGGCAGAACAACAGGCTGCAGAAGCACATTCGCCTGCTGACGATACCAGTGAGCCATCAGCAGAAACCAGTACACCAGATCATATGCCAGGCGAAGAGCTGACAAAATCCACTCCCGTTTTTGAGCAATTTTCCAGAAGTGATGTGCTCAGCGATACGCACAACGATATTGATATGATTCTGGATATTCCGGTACAACTGACAGTTGAGCTGGGACGTACGCGCATTGCTATCAAAAATCTGCTGCAACTGGCGCAGGGTTCCGTAATCGAGCTGGACGGCATGGCGGGAGAACCAATGGATGTTCTGGTCAATGGCTGCTTGATTGCTCAGGGTGAAGTAGTTGTCGTCAACGAAAAATTTGGCATCCGGCTGACAGACATTATCACCCCCAGCGAACGCATCCGTAAACTTAACCGCTAACCCATTCCAAGGCTGATCCTGCATGCCTATATCACGCATCACTATTCTGATTGGCATTCTGCTGTGGCAGCCTCAGCAGTTGTTTGCAGAATCCATACAGAACCAGGGCTTTGCTCCCCCTCCTTCGGTTATTTCCACCGAGAGTATGCTGCAACTTTCAGCAGGGTTATTCATTGTCCTGGCGTTTATCGCACTGATCGCCTGGCTATTCAGAAAAATCGGTTTGAACCCTGCCAGCCGGACAGGTCTGTCGAAAATTATCTCTTCAATCAATGTCGGTCAAAAAGAAAGAGTCGTCATCGTTGAAATCAGCAATACCTGGCTGGTATTAGGAGTGACGCCAGGTCAGGTTAACCTGTTGCATCAGATGAACAGAGAAACTCCTTCAGTTATGGAAACAGCAGCGTCACCTTCCGCCAGCAGTTTCAACGAGAAACTACAGGCTAATCTGGAGCAGAATCATGAACGTGAAAACTAGCCTGTCATTATATTTTCACAATCACTCATTTCTGTATCCACGCACCACCGGACTTTCAACCGGATGCAGTATTTTGCTGCTCACACTGGGATTGAGTCTGGTCGACCCGGCGCTGGCGCAATCAGCAGGGCTTCCAGCCATTACCAGCACACCTGCGGCAGCAGGAGGCTCAACTTACTCGCTCAGCCTGCAAACTCTGCTGCTACTGACTTCACTGACGTTCGTGCCGGCCACGGTGCTGATGATGTCCAGCTTTACTCGCATCATCATTGTTTTATCGCTACTGCGACAGGCGCTGGGTACACAATCCTCTCCTCCCAACCAGGTACTGGTTGGGCTGGCACTGTTTTTATCTTTCTTCATCATGTCACCGGTGCTTGACAAGATGTATACGGAAGCCTACCTGCCATTCTCAGAAGATAAGATCAGCATTATCGAAGCGATGGATAAAGCAGGTGAACCTCTCAAGACCTTTATGCTGCGCCAGACGCGCGAAGCAGATATTGCACTGTTCGTTCAGATTAGCGGCAGCGAAGCAATCGAGAGCCCGGAGCAGGTGCCCATGAAAATCCTGGTACCCGCCTACATCACCAGCGAGCTGAAAACCGCTTTCCAAATCGGATTCGTGGTCTTCATTCCCTTCCTGATCATTGACATGGTCGTCGCCAGCACACTGATGGCAATGGGAATGATGATGCTATCACCCATGATTATCTCGCTACCGTTCAAGCTGATGCTGTTTGTGCTGGCTGATGGCTGGCACCTGCTGATTGGTTCACTGACCCAGAGTTTTTACACCTGATAAGGAGATCATCTTATGAGCCCGGAACAGGCAATGACAATCGGCCGGCAGGCACTGGAAGTCACGCTCACAATTGCCGCACCTCTACTACTGGCAGCACTGGTGACAGGCCTGGTAATCAGTATCTTTCAGGCTGCCACGCAGATCAATGAAATGACATTGTCGTTTATTCCCAAGCTGCTGGTCATGTTTGCTGTTTTAGCTTTGGCCGGTCCGTGGATACTGCAAATCATGCTGGATTACATCGAGAGGCTGTATACCAATATTCCCTGGATTATCCACGGAGGATAGATTGTAAGAATCTGTTCAAGGCTTCAGGAAATACAGACATATTCCCTTTCGATCACGTCTCATGATCTGACGTATCAGATTAGACAATACAGGTTACCAATCCATGCTCAACATTACCACTGAGCAACTGAACAGCTGGCTAACCATTTTTATCTGGCCTTTAGTCAGAATTCTCGCGCTTATGACCGCTGCTCCGTTACTGGGCAGCAGCAATATTCCCGTTCAGGTCAAGCTCGGCCTCTCCGTGTTGCTGGCTATTTTGATTGCCCCTTTATTGCCTTCGCTTCCCCAGATGGATCCCGGTTCTGGCACCGGACTTATTGTCTTGTTGCAACAGGTTATTATCGGACTGGCAATGGGTTTCTCCATGCGTATTATTTTTACCGCAGTGGAAATGGCAGGAGAAATTACAGGGCTGCAGATGGGGCTCGGTTTTGCAACTTTTTTTGATCCTCAGCAATCCGGCCAAGTCCAGTTAGTTGGCCGTTTCTACGGATTACTCGCCACACTTCTGTTTTTGGCTATTGATGGACATTTACAGATTATAGGCATACTCGCACACAGTTTTACTACCTTGCCAGTTGGTACAGACGGAATGGATGTGGTTTCATTCACAGCCCTTGTCAACTGGGGTGCCAAAATCTTTACGTTCGGGCTTCATCTGGCGTTGCCTGTCCTGGCAGCTCTGCTGATCACCAATCTTGCGCTGGGCATTTTGACGCGCGCCGCACCACAACTGAATATTTTTGCTGTTGGATTTCCATTGACGCTGGGAATCGGTCTTCTGGTTATGTCATGGGCATTGCCTTATTTCACTCCCGTACTCACTCAACTGCTGGGAGAAAGTTTTTCAATCATGCGTTCGCTTGTCAACGGAGACAGCAGTGCCATCGGTATACCCTAAATCCAGCCCCACAAAACTCTTCCTCGTTACAGCTTATTTGCCATGCATTTGTTCTTTTGATTAACTGTATTTTTCAGCCCTTTTTTAACCGATTACCATGTCATGGTGATTGATAAGGTAGGCGTTGTTCCCAAACTTTTCTCGATAAAACGGTGCCCGTCATGCTATTCAAATCTCATCTCAAATCGATCTTGAACATTTCCCCCCAACCGGAAAACGAAGCTGAATTAAACGTTATCCCCATCCACACCGCCAGAATGACGTCTGACGACACATCTTCTGCTTCTGAACAAGAAAATTACGATTCCTCTTGCGGCGACAATAACGCCTCCTGCGTGGAAGCCGAAAACGCTGCCATTCGCGAAGCCAAAAACCGGATTGAAACAGAAGCTCGGGCACGCGTCACCGCAGAAGCACGTGCCCGAGTGGAAGCCAACGCCAGGTTAGCTGCTGAAGCACGCATCAAAGCTGAAAGCGCCGCCACGGAAGAAGCTCGGGCACGTGCCCGGGCAGAAATGCTGGCAGCACAGGAAGCCCAGGCACGTCAGGAACTGGAAACGAAACTACGCCAGACGATTGAGGACGGCTTGCGTGCCGAGAAAGAAACTGTTACTGCTTTACGTGCCAAAGTACAGGCTGAAGCAGCCACAACTGAAAAAGCACGCAGACGCGCACGGGAAGAAGTATTGGCTCTGGAGAAATCCAGGGAAAAAGAACTGGCTGAACAAAAAGCAATAGAAGTCGCCACTGCTTGCAGAAAAGCCAGCGAAGAAGCACTCAGGATAGCGCTGGCTGCTACTGCAGCCGAAACGGAAGCGGCGGCCCTGGCACGTACCAGAGCTGAAGAAGATGAGAAAAAAATCGCATTGGCAAACGCCAGAATTGCGGCGGAACGTCAAGCTATTGAAGAAATCCGACTCTGCGCGGAGGCCGAAGCAAAACTGACCTCACAGGCACAAGAGAAATTACAGATGGAAACCCAGGCACGCGAGGCTGAACAGGCAAAACTGGATGCTGAGAGAAGAGCGGCTGAAGCAGCCAGTACCCGGTATGAACTCGACCTTGCTGCAAAGTCGGAAGCAGAGGCTCGCGCCACAACCGAGCTGGAAGCCACCACTGCAGCCCACAACAGGATAGAAGCTGAACGAAATGCTAAAGTAATAGCAGAACAACTCATCCGGATCGAACAAGAAGCTGAACAAGCTGCTCTAGAACGCACCCAGGCGGACACCCTGTTACTGGAAAAAGCACAGGCCCGCATCACTGCAGAAAATGAAGCGCGCGCCGCTGTTGAAGCACGTATACAGACAAAAGAACAGGAAACAATCCTGTTTAACGAGAAAACGCAGACTGATCAGGCCATTACGGATGCAATCCGGGAACGTATCCAGGCTCAGGAAATGGCAATTAAGCAAGCGCGTGCCCGTGCTGCTGCAGAAGCAATTGCCAAGAAAACAGCCGAGGATAAAATAGCAGCAGAAGTTTACGCAACGAAGCTGGCGGAAGAACGAGTTGCACTGGATCGACAGCTTGAGAAAGAAGCAAATGAACTGGCAGAGATGGAAACTCGCCTGATTGAAAGCAGAAAGAAACAAGCTGAAGCCATTCAGCAAGCTAAATCTGCCGCCAAATTACGAATAGAAACAGAATTAAAACTGACTGAACTCGCTACGACCATTGCGCAAAACCAGATTATCGCTACGGCAAAAGCGGAAGAGCGGCTTTATGCAGCCGAAACGGTAGCGGCTGCCGTACTCCACAAAATCCAGACAGAAGCTTCAGCTTTGATGGCGATACAGACTCGCATGGAACAGGACGCACTGGCAGTAGAACGTGCCATAGCACGAGAAGCGGTTGAAACCATGGCTATAGAAGCTGCGCGGGCGCGTATCCAGGCAGATGAAACAGCAATTGCACTGGCTTCCCGGAAGATACGGGAAGAAATTGAAACAACCAGAATGATTCAGGACAATTTTGCTGCAGCCACTTCGCCTGATATTGCTGCTGATGGTAACGAGAACGCTTTTTCTCTCCTCTCTGATAACAACAAGCTCATATTGACAGGCGGGGAAGAAGATATGGAAACAGAGGAACCTGCTGAATCTATTGAATCCGATAATACACCCGGCTGCGCAGCAGAACAGGATGAGGCAGAAATACCATTGGAGAAACCGGAAACTATCGTAGTAGCATAATTTGTACCAGGAAATCTCTTCAAAACGTCAGCGAGACAAAAGACGGAATTTATACGCAACCAATGCGTATCTTGAGCTGATCTTCAACGCAGAAAAGCAGCACAGACAGTTTTGCAGATTCTCCGATTTCAGGAAAAATAACGACACAGGCTACCTGATAGAATATTTCAAGACCGATTTTCAAATGAATTGTGATAGTACGTAATACTGTTTCTCATTGGCATCTTTGACACGGCTTGCTATTACACTCCTATTACTACAGAACGCCTCGCGCTTCAGTGAGATACTGAACGAGCTCCGAGGATGTTTCGCAAACAGCAGTAATACGCAACGTATTCATCTGCAGTTTTTTAGAGTCAAAAAAATAACAACCCTAAAAATAAGGAAAGAATGACATGCTGAAAGTCTTATCTATCACTGCGCTGTCCATGACATTGGTAACTGTCAGTGTTACCGGATTTGCCATGCATATGCAGGAAAAAAATGTCACGCTCCAGGATCAGAAACAGGTTGGCGTTACAATTTACAACGAAAATTTGGCATTAGTAAGAGATCAGCGACAGGTTGCTATCGATCAGGGAATAAACAAACTAACCTGGCGTGAGGTCTCCAGGCAGATACGCCCGCAAACAGTATTATTGCGCGCAATAGGGCAACCTTCCGAAACCCGGTTGCTGGAACAGAGCTTTGATCTTGAGCTGCTTACCCCGGAAAAGTTACTGGAAAGCTATCTTGGACGCGCCGTTAATATCGTTTTTACCAATCCTGTAACCGGAAAGGAAACCGTAGAAACAGCTACCGTACTTTCTGCTCTGGGGGGAGGAATATTAAAATTTACAGACCGAATCGAAGTAGGCACTCCCGGACGAATTACCTTTCCGGATATGCCCGAACACCTGCATGATCGACCCACTTTGTCACTGCTTCTGGAGAGTCTTTCTTCAGGAAATCGCAAGCTTGAACTATCCTATCTGACTTCCGGACTTTCCTGGCAGGCGGATTATACGGCTGAACTCAATGCTAACGACAGCCGGATTAATCTCAGCGGACTGATTACACTGGCCAATCACAGTGGTATCACATACCCGGATGCCCATTTACAGCTGGTCGCCGGAAACATCAATCAAGTTACCTTCGAACAACCTCAAGCCAGAAAAATGATGGCTATAGTAGCTGACGCTGCCGAATACCAGACGAATAAAGAAGAGTCCCTGTTTGAATACCACCTCTACACAATGCCTGCCTCCGCCACGTTGGCGGAAAATCAGACAAAACAGGTTACGCTCATGGCAGCAACAGACATACCAGTCAGCAAGGAGTTTTTACTGCGCGGTACTGAAGCGCCTTATTACAGCAGATACGCCAGCGACAATAACAGCAAGCTCAGGCCAGATGTTTTTATCCAGTTTGAAAATAAGGGAAAAGAACTGGGAAAACCACTACCCGGAGGAACAATACGTGTTTATAAAAACGATTCCCAGGGTGATATACAATTTCTGGGGGAAGATCGCGTCAATCACACTGCAAAAAATGAATCTGTTCGTGTAAAACTGGGCCAAGCTTTTGATGTCATCGCCACCAGAACCCAGACAGACTTCCAGCAGCTGGATACACCCTCCCAGCGCTTTACTGAAACAGCTCACAAAATCGAAATCTATAACGCTCGCCAGGAAACAGTCACAATCCGTGTGCAGGAACCCATTCCCGGTGACTGGATAGTCATTTCAGAATCTTTTCCCCACACCAAACCGACTTCCAATTTCGCTGAATGGCACATCACCATTCCCAGCAACGAAACAACAACATTAAGCTATCGGGTGCGGGTCAAACATTAGATAGCACGATTAAGGGGAGCAATACAAGGCAAAATTGAACAGCGAAAAAACAGGGAATAGAGGTGTTGTTCCTCAAACAATAACCGAAAAACGCAAAGATTTTATGATAAAGAACCGTATAAGCTGAGACACCTGGTTGAGAATGCTTTTTTGCATCACAAACGATGGCGTGGCATTGCTACGAGATATACTAAAAATATTTCTTCTTTTCCTGTTGCCGTGCAAACCAGATGTATCACCCTCTGGACAGGCATTTCGTGACTACACTCTCCAAGGAAAACCACCGGCATCCAGAATCTTTATTGCTTAAACAGGAAAAGAGCCCACTTGCAATTCACTTTTTCGGCATATATAAATCTGTAATTGTGCCTTCAGCCAGTTCTGCCGCAAACAGAACCGTTTCAGATAAAGTGGGATGAGGATGAATGGTCAGTCCGATATCCTGCATATCAGCTCCCATTTCCAGCGCCAAAACAGTTTCTGCAATCAGTTCACCAGCATGTGATCCAACCATGCCGGCTCCTAAAATTCTTTTTGTATCCTTATCGAAAAGCAGTTTGGTCATGCCTTCCTCGCGCGCCATAGTAATGGCACGACCACTGGCAGCCCAAGGGAATACTGCTTTTTCATAAGCGACGCCCTGCTTCCGAGCTTCCGTTTCTGTCAGTCCCATCCAGGCAATTTCGGGGTCAGTATAAGCTACTGAGGGGATGGTACGTGCATCGAACGCAACCTTGTGACCAGCTATGGCTTCTGCCGCTATTTTTCCTTCATGCGAAGCCTTGTGCGCCAACATAGGGTTTCCGACAATATCGCCAATAGCGAAAATATGCGCAACATTAGTCCGCATCTGCTTATCTACAGTGATAAACCCGCGTTCATCCACATGCACACCGGCAGCTTCAGCATTAATCTGCTTTCCGTTAGGTTTCCGCCCAACTGCAACCAGTACGCGATCATATCGTTGTGGCTCAGGCGCCTGTTCACCTTCAAAAAATACCTGTAAACCTTCTTTATCAGATTCTATTCTGCTAACGCTGATGTTAAGATAAATCGCTTCACATCCAGCGTTCAGTTTCTTGTAAAGGGGTTTGACTAAATCAGCATCCGCTCCCGGTATAAGTTGTGCCATTCGCTCCACAATACTGATTTTGCTACCCAGCGCATGATAGACCGTTGCCATCTCCAGCCCGATAATCCCGCCACCCAAGATAAGCATCCTTTCGGGAATTCCTGCCAACGCCAGCGCTCCGGTTGAATCAATGATACGGTCGTCCTCAGACAAACCGGGAATACGCGCCACACTGGA
>JACTML010000069.1 GCA_014584635.1 Nitrosomonas eutropha
TGAGCGATGTTGTTATTGCGTCCCAGCGCGCGTGCCAGCTCAACGACGTAAGTAATTTGTCCGCCGGTATCAGCATCGCGTCCCAGTTCCATATCATGACCACGTATCAGGCCATGCGCACTGATCATCAAGATGTAGAGTTTCTGATTTGGCATCGTTTGGTTATGAATGTAAATTCCAGTTTTTGATAAAAGGGGCATAAAATTCGACGGATTCCGGTATGGCGCCGCGTATTTCACACAAGGTGGCTGCAAACCGGTTTGCCCGTTCCAGTATTAATGTGCTCGGCCAGCCATGCAGTAATCCAAGAATAAAAACGGCGCAAAAACCATCTCCCGCGCCGACAGTGTCCACTATTAATACGTGGGGAGAGCCGGGTGTTTCGGTATAGTTGCCTGCTTGATCAAGCAGCCATGCTCCCTTTGCTCCACGAGTCACCAGCAGTGTTTTCAGCTGAAAGGTTTCTATCAGACGAGTGGCGGTATCACGAGGATTGCCAGTTTGAAAAGCCAGCAAACCGGGTAATTGAACCAGTTCGTCTTCGTTAACTTTTACGTGATCTGCTTGTGTCAGGGAATAACGTATGGTTTCTGGCCGGTACCAGGGCGCCCTCAGGTTGATATCAAGCAGGCGAAGTGCTCGTGGTGTACGCCGTAGTGTTTCTGCCAGCGCTATACCGGATATTGAATTGCAGCGCTATACCGGATATTGAATTGCGCTGAGCCAGTGTGCCGAAATACACCAGCTGAGGTTTATTGACTGCAGCAGTATCGCTGGCAGCCTCCGGATCGATAAAATCGTAAGCCTGTTCAGCAAGAATTTTAAATTCATGGCCATTTTCAAGTGGCTTAACCTGAACTTGTCCGGTGGGATAGTACGGGTCGTACTGGACTCCGGTAACCGACATCCCGGCAGCATTCATTAATGTGATCAACTGCTGACGCAGAGGATCGTTACCTGTTCGTGTTATCAGAATCGGGCATAGACCAAAGGCTTGCAGGTGGTAGGCCACATTAAAGGGTGCGCCGCCCATTACGGAGCTGTCGGGGAAGACATCTGCCAATACTTCGCCGAATAAAACAATATTTCCTGTGATGATACCGTGCTGATCAGTAGACATGGTGAGTGGGTTTCCTGTCAGTGGTGGCCGGTTTATTACCGGAGTAACGCGGGCTTACGGACTATGTCCGAAGAGGTTTGTGTGCAGGTGAAAGCAGGGAATTTAATTTGCCGGAGAACCCTGTTTCCAGCCGGGTGTCTTTTTTATTGTGGCACGGATAGCCGATCTGTGCAAAGGTTCTCAAAGTCGGTAAGGCGCGGAAGGTGATCAGATCCGCAGGCGTTTTCCGGATTTTTTAGCGGTTTTTTTGATCACTGGTTGTGGCATTTCTCCGATCTCATCCGGGTCGATCATGCCGATAAACAGCTTGTTTTTAAGGTTTTTTATTTCATCACGATACTGAGCCGCTTGCTCAAATTCCATACTTTTGGCCGCTTCCAGCATGGCTTTTTCCAGCCGCTGAATTTCTTTTGCCAGCTGTGTCTCGTCCATGGCAGCATAACGGGCCTGAATTTGTGCAACTTTCTGGTGTTCAGTTTCGCTCTTGCTGTCGTAAACCCCATCAATCAGATCCTTAATTCGTTTGTGGACTCCATGTGGCGTAATATTGTTTTGCTTGTTGAACAGCTTTTGCCTGGTGCGGCGTCGTTCGGTTTCATCAATGGCACGCTGCATGGAGCCGGTGATTCGATCAGCGTAAAGGATGACGGTACCGTTGACATGCCGGGCAGCACGTCCCATGGTTTGAATCAATGAACGCTCCGAGCGCAGGAAACCTTCCTTGTCGGCATCCAGTATGCCGACCAGCGAGACTTCCGGAATATCCAGACCTTCCCGTAGCAGGTTAATCCCGACCAGCACATCAAATTTTCCCAGGCGCAGGTCACGAATAATTTCCACTCGTTCGACCGTATCAATGTCGGAATGCAGATAGCGCACCCGGATACCATGATCAGAGAAATAGTCTGTCAAATCTTCCGCCATACGTTTGGTCAGTGTGGTGATTAATGTCCGCTCTCCCTGCTGGGTGCGCAGCGAAACTTCTGACATCAGGTCGTCCACCTGGGTGGCAACCGGGCGGATAATGATAACCGGATCTACCAGCCCGGTTGGTCGCACGACTTGTTCAACGATCTGGCCGCTGTGCTGTATCTCATAATCCGCCGGGGTGGCGGAGACAAAAACAGTTTGCGGCATCAGTTTTTCAAATTCCTCAAACCGGAGAGGTCGGTTATCCAGTGCGGAAGGCAAGCGGAATCCATACGCTACCAGGTTCTCCTTTCTGGAACGATCGCCTTTGTACATTCCACCAATCTGGGGAACGGTAACGTGGCTCTCATCAATAATCATCAATGCATTATCTGGCAGGTAGTCGATCAGTGTGGGAGGCGGTTCACCAGGCAAGCGGCCGGATAAGTGGCGTGAATAGTTTTCAATTCCTTTGCAAAAACCCAGTTCGTTGAGTATTTCCAGATCAAAGCGGGTGCGCTGCTCCAGGCGTTGTGCTTCTACCAGTTTGTGATTTTTGTAAAGGTAATCCAGCCGCTCAGCCAGTTCGGTTTTAATTGTTTCAACCGCGCGCAAGGTAGTGCTGCGCGGAGTGACATAATGGCTGGAAGGGTAGACGGTATAGCGTGAAACTTTTTGACGGGTGCGTCCGGTGAGTGGATCAAACAGCGCCATGCTTTC
>JACTML010000138.1 GCA_014584635.1 Nitrosomonas eutropha
CGTTCAGCCTGACTGCCGGGAGAGTAGGGGGACGTATCCAGAACCAGTAGAACTTGTGCATCGGTGGCACATAAGGCCGATAAATACGCTGGATGCTGGCAATCAGAAAAAGTGGCTAATCCGAAAAATGTGTTGCCGCATTTAAAGGTACAGAACTGGTTACCGGGAGTGAAATAACGGCGTTCATCCAGCAGCTGATCCGTGAATAAATGGTTTTTGCGATAGGTGGTAAGCAAATGACCATTCTGGATGACGGAAACAGCGTTGAACAGGCGACCATCCTTGTAAAGCGGATGCCCCACCACCAATGTGACGTCCTGTATTTGTGCAGCCAGGGTGGCTAAAGCCTGATAGCAGGCCTGGATAAACTCTTTGCGCAGCAACCAGTCTTCCGGCAGATAGCCACACAACGCCATTTCCGGGGTGATTACCAAAGTGGCTTCAGTATCTCTGGCGTGCTGACAGGCGTGTAAAATTTTGAGTGAATTACCGTGCAGATCGCCTGCTGTGCAGTTGATCTGGGCAAGTACGATTTTCACTGTGCAGGAAGGGTACGCGACCTGGTAGTGGAAACCCGGTTAAAAGGGCAGATTTGCATCCGGTTTCGTTTGCAGAATGATACGGCGAAAATCCTGCTGAATACGTTCCAGTGCATCCTGGTTATCCGCCTCAAAACGCAGTACTGCAACCGGAGTCGTATTGGATGCCCGAATCAGGCCAAATCCATCCTTGTATTCCACCCGCAGTCCGTCGATTGTAATAACCTGATCAGCTTCGGGAAAATCTGCCGCCTGCTGAAGCCGTGTGATTAAAGTATGATTCTCTCCTTCTTGGAGTCTGATCTGTAATTCCGGTGTATTGATCGTATCGGGCAAGGCATGCAACGCCGCGTTCAGATCAGCCTGTTTGCTGAGTAATTCCAGCAGACGTGCTCCGGCATAGAGCCCGTCATCAAATCCGTACCAGCGCTCCCTGAAGAAAATATGGCCGCTCATTTCACCGGCCAGCAGCGCGCCGGTTTCTTTCAGTTTGGCTTTGATAAAGGAGTGTCCAGTTTTCCACATAACCGGTTTGCCACCATGCTGCGTGATCCATGGCGCCAATGTACGTGTACATTTGACATCATAGATAACCTGAGCACCGGGATTTCTGGAGAGTACATCGGCAGCAAACAGCATGAGCTGGCGATCCGGAAAAATGATGCTGCCATCCTTGGTGACGACTCCCAGACGATCACCATCACCGTCAAAGGCAAAACCGATTTCGGCATCGGTAGTGGCCAGTGCGCGGATAACATCCTGCAGGTTCTTCGGTACGGAAGGATCGGGGTGATGATTGGGAAATGTGCCGTCAACTTCGCAAAACAGTTCAATGACTTCACAGCCAAGCTGGCGATACAGCTCCGGGGCCAGGATACCCGTTACGCCGTTGCCGCTGTCCACAACGATTTTGATGGGCCTGTTTAATCGGATGTCTCCGACAATACGCTGCAGGTAGGCGGGAATGATGTCGTGCTGACGATAATTACCCTCTCCATGTTGCAGGTTATTTTGTTCGATGCGCAGACGTAACGATTGAATCGCCTCGGCAGCCAGCGTTTCTCCTCCCAGTACGATCTTGAGACCGTTATATTCAGGAGGATTATGGCTGCCGGTTACCATGACTCCCGAGTAATTGCACAGCTCATGCGCGGCGTAATAAAGCACGGGGGTGGCAACCATGCCAACATCAATTACATCAATCCCGCTTTTGCGGATACCGTTTGTCAGAGCCTGTATCAGCTCAGGGCCGGATAAACGCCCATCGCGCCCGACTGCAATAGCCGTAAGCTGACGTGTGCGTGCTTCGGAGCCAATGGCGTGTCCAATACGTTCTACCACTTCAGGAGTCAGTACAGTTTCTACGATGCCGCGAATATCGTAGGCCTTGAAGATTTCATGGGGAAGTGTACGCATGCCGTGATGGTTCCTTGATTCAGGTAAATGATGGATATGATGAATGTCTGGTTTTCTGCTGGCGTTATGCGTGATGGTGATCCGGGTTCGGCGTGCCGATCAGGGTATAACGGGTGCCACAGTAGGGACACATGGCTTTGCCGGTTGCTTCGATCTCAAGAAAAACACGCGGGTGCCAGCTTTTTGCATTCATGGTTGGGTTCGGGCAGTACAGCGGCAGATCATTCGGATGGATTTCAACTTCTTGCGGATAGGTAACTGTAGAAGGTGTGCTCATGGAAAACTCTGTCTGGTTGAATAGTTAAATATAATGCAGCCAATCAGCGTGTTTATCTGATTTGCCATTGACACAATCGAAAAAAGAAGCCTGCAGTTGTTCGGTGATCGGGCCGCGTTTACCGTTGCCGATCGTGCGGCAATCCAGCTCACGAATCGGTGTGATTTCTGCGGCCGTCCCGGTAAAAAATGCCTCATCGGCACAGTAGACTTCATCGCGCGTAATCCTTTTCTGGATTACCTCCATGCCGGCTTCTTCCGCCAGCTGAATAACGGTTGCGCGGGTGATGCCTTCCAGGCAGGATGTCAGATCAGGTGTGTAAATTCTGCCTTTTTTGATAATGAAAATATTCTCGCCGGATCCTTCTGCGACGTAGCCATCCACATCCAGCAGCAGGGCTTCCTGGTAGCCGTCCTGCGCAACTTCCTGGTGTGCGAGGATTGAATTGGTATAGGTGGATACCGATTTGGCACGGCACATGTTGATATTGACGTGATGGCGGGTGAACGAGGAAGTTTTAACACGGATACCGTTTTCCAGTGCGTCAGCGCCCAGATAAGTCCCCCATGACCAGGCGGCGATGGCAACATGAACGGACAGGTTTTTGGCGGATAATCCCATCGCTTCCGAGCCGTAAAAAACGATCGGGCGGATATAGCCGGAAACCAGTCCGTTCTGCCGAACAACGTCCAGCTGTGCTTGTGTCAGGGTGGCCTGATCAAAAGGGATTTTCATCCTGAAAACATGGGCTGAATTGAACAGGCGTTCCGTGTGCTCAGGTAAACGAAAGATAGCGGTTCCTTTAGGTGCCTGGTAAGCACGTAATCCTTCAAATACGCCCATTCCATAATGCAGGGTATGGGTAAGCACGTGGGTCGTGGCGTTGCGCCATGGAACCAGTTCTCCGTCATACCAGATAACCCCGTCACGGTCTGCCATCGACATGCTGAAACTCTCCTGTGTTAGATCTGTAAATTGAACGGCGGGAAGGGTTGGCGCCGAATTATTATTTTCCTGAATTTGCTGAAATTTTGATCTGCCTATCTTTCCCGGAATCTTTGCCTGTATTCTAGCGTATTTTTATCGCTGGAAGCGCCCGTGCATTTTGATGGAATCGAAATTCCGGCAAAAAATGTGATACTTTTAGAAGATATTTTTACCGCCAACTATTTCTGAGCAGTTATTACGATCCATGCAGTTACCTCGTTTTGATGCACTGATCATCGGCAGTGGCCTGGCCGGGTTAACACTCGCCCTGAATCTGGCAGAAACCCGGAAGGTTGCGCTGATTACCAAACGAACGCTGTACGATAGCGCCAGTGCCTGGGCGCAGGGAGGTATTGCTGCCGTACTTTCAATTGAGGATTCGCTGGAAGCGCATATTCGCGATACGTTGATTGCCGGTGCAGGTTTGTGTAATGAAGCTATGACTCGCCATATTGTGGAGAATGGTCCGCGGGCTGTCAGATGGCTGATCGGACGAGGCGTTGATTTTACGCGCGATGATCACAATGAGACCGGCTATCATCTGACGCGTGAAGGGGGGCACAGCGTTCGTCGCATCATCCATTCAGACGATGCCACCGGCAAGGTGGTGCAGCTTACACTCACCCGGCAGGCTGCCCAGCATCCCAATATCACTATTCTGGAACAGCATATCGCAGTAGATCTGATTACCAGCGAAAAACTGCCGCATGCCCGAGGCCATAATCGCTGTTACGGTGCTTATGTACTCGATATTAAAGCTGGGAAGGTGCGCACAATTGCTGCGCAAAACACAATTCTGGCTACCGGCGGAGCGGGAAAAGTCTATCTGTATACAACCAATCCGGATGTGGCGACTGGGGATGGCATTGCCATGGGATGGCGGGCAGGCTGCCGGGTTGCCAACATGGAATTTGTCCAGTTTCACCCCACCTGTTTATATCATCCGCATGCGAAATCCTTTTTGATCACTGAAGCAGTGAGAGGAGAGGGCGGTGTGCTGAAACTACCTGATGGCGAGCGTTTTATGCCCAGGCATGATGAGCGGGCAGAGCTTGCTCCTCGTGATGTCGTCGCGCGCGCGATTGATTTTGAAATGAAAAAGCGCGGGCTGGACTGCGTATTTCTGGATATTTCCCACCAGCCGGCTGATTTTCTGATACAGCATTTCCCGACAATCTATAAGCGCTGCCTGGAGCTGGGTATCGATATTACGCGTGAACCCATTCCTGTTGTGCCGGCTGCGCATTATACCTGCGGCGGGATTGTGACCGATCAGCGCGGAAGAACCGACCTCGATAATCTGTATGCTATTGGCGAAACTGCGCATACCGGGTTGCACGGCGCCAATCGGCTAGCCAGTAATTCCCTGCTGGAATGTCTGGTAACGGGGCTTTCAGCGGTTGAGGATATTCTTACGCGGCCACCTGCACCGGATTTACCTCTGCCGGACTGGGACGAGAGCCGGGTGACGGATGCAGATGAAGAGGTGGTTATTTCCCATAACTGGGATGAATTGCGTCGTTTCATGTGGAATTATGTGGGCATTGTGCGTACCAGCAAACGGTTACAACGCGCGCAGCATCGCATCAGGCTGCTCAGTGAGGAAATTGATGAGTACTACTCCAATTTCCGGGTAACCAGTGATCTGCTTGAACTGCGTAACCTGGTGTGTACGTCTGATCTGATTGTCCACAGCGCCATGTTGCGCCATGAAAGTCGCGGATTGCACTATAGCCGGGATTATCCGGAAGCGTTGCCGCGCGCCACAGATACAGTGCTGTCGCGATAACAGCGAATAAAAACGGATATTCCGGTGCGCCATTAAAAAACCCCCGTATACGGGGGTTTTCAGATAAAAATCGTGTCTGTCAGTTAAGCAATGAGGGCGGGTTATAACTCATAATGATAGTGGCCACGCGTTTGTTCAACCCCATAACCGGCACAACCAGCAGTTTTTTGCCAGCCACATCCGATTTAACGGTAATGGTTTGCAGATCAAGGACGTCTTTCGGATAAAGATTGGAAGCTTCTTCTGTAATCAGTCTTTTATCAGTAGAGACCAGTAATTTACCTTCGTCGCTGATCAGATCAACGCGCTCAGTGTCTTTTGTTCTGACGAGTTCAGACAGATACTGGTCAATCTGGTCGAGGTTATTGCGAATCAGCTGATCACGCACAGCCCAGGCCAGTACCTGACCAAAACGCTGTTCTTCCTTGTTGTATTGGCTGTCTGCGTATTCGCGTGCTTTTTTAACCAGTGCCTCGCTTTCCTGTTCGAGCTTCAGAGCCAGTTCAGCCTGACCTTTTTCCAGTCGTGATTCAGCCTGGTTGACAGCAATCTGCTTCCAGACAAATACCAGCAGCAGCGCACCCAGAAAAACCAGGATGGACCACGAAGGCAGCTGTTTATGCTGAAGATCGGAAATCGGCGCAAATTTATTGCACAGAATGTTGAATAATGAAGCGGGTTTGGTCCATTCAACCTTGTCTTTGGACTGATCTTCCCCGTTCTGCGTGTATTGGTCCGACATGAATTGCTCCTTCGTTAATAAATGACTCGAATGAAAGGTACTAATTATCCATCATTCTTTTGCACAGGGAAAGCAGCGTTACCAGCAATTGAGATATATTTATGCATATGTGTTGCAAAATCTGCCAGTCCGGTACGGATTCTTTTCGGGTTGCAGGTAAAATACAGATTTTTAACCAATCACAGGCATTTTCGTGGAAAAAGATAAAAAAACCTGGTCAGGGCGTTTCAGTGAACCGGTTGCACTGTTGGTGCAGCGTTATACCGCATCAATCGGGTTTGACTATCGGCTGGCTGAGTACGATATTCAAGGATCGCTTGCTCATGCGCGTATGCTGGCGGCTGCGCATATTATTCAGCCTTCTGATCTGGCAGCGATTGAAAAGGGATTGACCCAGATCCGGGAAGAAATCAGAAGTGGCCAGTTTGAGTGGCAGCTTGCACAGGAAGATGTGCATCTCAACATCGAACGGCGTTTGACTGCCCTGACGGGGGATGCCGGCAAAAGACTGCACACTGCCCGCTCGCGTAATGATCAGGTGGCGACTGATATCCGGCTTTATCTGCGCGCGGCGATTGATGAAATCATTCATCTTATTCACGCTTTGCAGTATGTGCTGCTGGACTTGGCGGAGCAGCATGTTGCCACAATCATGCCGGGTTTTACTCATTTGCAGGTAGCGCAACCGGTTTCATTCGGGCACCACTTGCTGGCTTACCACGAAATGCTGCTGCGCGACGGGCAACGCCTGCAGGATTGCAGAAAACGTGTCAACCAGCTGCCACTGGGAGCTGCTGCACTGGCTGGCACCAGTTATCCAATCAACCGTGAACAGGTGGCGCGTGAACTGGGCTTTGATGATATTTGCCATAACTCGCTGGACGCGGTATCTGATCGCGATTTTGCGATTGAATTCTGCGCCAGTGCTGCGCTTATCATGACGCATCTTTCCCGTTTGTCGGAAGAATTGATTTTATGGATGAGTCCGGCGTTTGGTTTTATCCGCATTGCGGATCGATTCTGTACCGGTTCATCCATCATGCCGCAAAAGAAAAATCCTGATGTTCCTGAACTGGTACGCGGAAAAACCGGGCGTATTAACGGCCATCTGGTTGCATTGCTGACGCTGATGAAATCCCAGCCACTGGCCTACAACAAAGATAACCAGGAGGATAAGGAGCCCTTGTTTGATACGGTTGATACTCTGAAAGATACGCTGACGATTTACGCTGATATGATGGCCGGATTGCAGATCAACCCGGAAGCCATGCGCCAGGCAGCACTGCGTGGCTATGCGACAGCGACTGATCTGGCGGATTATCTGGTTAAAAAGGGAACTCCGTTTCGCGATGCGCACGAAGCAGTCGCCCAGGCAGTTCGTTTTGCCGAAAGCAGGAAATGTGATCTGGGAGAGCTCTCGCTTGCGGATTTGCAGCAATTTTCCGGGATGATCGAACAGGATGTATTTGAAGTACTGACACTGGAAGGCTCGCTGCAGAGCCGGAATCATCCTGGCGGAACGGCACCGGAGCAAGTACGTGCTGCTATTTGTCGGGCGCGTTCACTGTTACCGGATTGATCCGGAAATGAAGTCGGAACCGTCGCAGACCGCCTTGCCTTTGTGGACAGCAATCGCCGCGCAAATCTCGCAACTGACCCGAAAAACATTTATCCCGGAAAATCTGTCTCCAGTTGGGGGTGGTTGCATCAACCGAGCCTTCCGCATACGTCATCAGGATCAGCAGTTTTTTATTAAACTGAATAAAACCGAACATTTGGCCATGTTTGAAGTTGAAGCGGCCGGACTGGAAGAAATTATCCGTTCTGCCAGCCTGCGTGTCCCTCGACCGTTGTGCAGTGGCAGTGGGCATGGCCATGCCTGGCTGGTGCTGGAATTTATTGATTTGCAAAGTCGTGGTGATGCAACTGCACTGGGTAACGGTCTGGCTGATATGCACCGCTGTACAGCCGAAAAATTTGGTTGGTCGCGCGATAATACAATCGGCTCAACGCCGCAGCAAAATACAGCTGAAAGTGACTGGATTGCATTCTGGCGTCAGCAGCGATTGGGTTATCAGCTGAATCTTGCCCAAAGAAAGGGCTATACCGGCTTGCTGCAATCACTCGGTGAGCAGCTTTTATCCGAATGTCAGCACTTTTTTACTGGTTATACTCCGGTACCTTCGCTGTTGCATGGCGATTTGTGGGGAGGAAATTATGCGTTTGATGCGGCTGGGCAGCCGATCATTTTTGATCCGGCTGTTTATTACGGTGACCGTGAAGCCGATTTGGCCATGACAGAATTGTTCGGCGGGTTTTCAGCTGATTTCTATGCAGCCTATCAGGATGCCTGGCCGCTGCAAACCGGATATGCCAGTCGCAAGCAACTCTACAATCTTTACCATATTCTTAACCACCTAAACCTGTTTGGCGCACAATACTTGCGTCAGGCGGAAAGCATGATGAAAAAACTGCTATCTGAACTTTGTTAGTATGAACAGCTTGACAAACATATCAGCGTATTTGTTTGTCAAGCAACCCTCTGTCGCAATAAAATTAACCTGATCGGCAAAATAACAAACGCATAAAACTCCGTCACGGCGAACTTATTTTCAATACTGATATTCACCAATCAAACAAGGATCTTCAAATATGAGTACGACTAATATCCTTAAGCATCTGGCCAATCTGGAAAAACATCTCGCAGAAGAACATCCGGATAATCCGGTTCTGACCAAAGCCGTGCACAGTTTCAGAAAACTGGATAGTGTCGCCCAGGCACTCGGGTTACTGGAACTGAATGAGTCATACGCCACTTATGTTACCTGGTGGCCGATGATTGCAGTGCTGGGCACTTTTTCATCCGGGAAATCCACCTTTATCAACTCTTATCTGAATCTGCCTTTGCAGCGCACGGGGAACCAGGCGGTTGACGATAAATTTACGGTTATCTGCTACAGCCGACACGATGAAATTAAGACATTACCGGGAGTGGCGCTGGATGCTGATCCGCGTTTTCCGTTTTATCAGATCAGCCATAACATCGAAGAAATCGCAGAAACCGGGCCGCAGCGTATTGATGCCTATGTTCAGCTTAAAACCTGTCCATCAGAAAAAATTCGCGGCAAAATCCTGATTGATTCCCCCGGATTTGATGCGGACAGCCAGCGTACATCTACTTTGCGCCTTACGCAACACATCATTGATCTGTCCGATCTGGTGCTGGTCTTTTTTGATGCGCGCCATCCGGAGCCTGGCGCCATGAAAGATACGCTTGAATATCTGGTTGCCGCGACGATTAACCGCCCGGATGCCAACAAGTTTCTTTACATCCTCAATCAGATTGATGTGACAGCCAAAGAAGATAATCCGGAGGAAGTTATTTCTGCCTGGCAGCGTTCACTGGCGCAAGCAGGCTTGCTGGCCGGGCGTTTTTACCGGATTTATGACAAAGACGCAGCCGTGCCCATTGACGACCCGCAAATCCGGGAACGTTTTGAACAGAAACGGGAAGAAGATCTGGCAGATATCAGCGCGCGCATGCAGCAGATTGAAATTGAACGTTCCTACCGGATTGCCGCTATGCTTGAGCAGACTGCCAATACGATTGAAACCCAGGTTGTCAGCAAACTTGAAGCTGCGCTCGACCAGTGGAGAAGTCAGGTGTTCACGCTTGACGGTATCTTGCTTGGTTTGCTGGTGGTATTAACGGGGGTGGCGTTGACGGTTACTGAAAGCTGGCATCTGGTTGAGAGTTGCATTACTGGTATTTCTGCTGGAGGAATATTGCCGATTCTTTCTGGCGCTTTGCTGGTGGGCGCGCTTGGTTATGTTCACCTTGCTGTCCGCAAAAGTGTCGCGCGCAGTATTCTGAAACAGCTTGTGACTGAATACAGCAATGATCATACTGCTTCCAAGCAAATTATTCGCGCTTTCAGTAAAAGTACGGCTGGCTACCGTCCGATGTTTCTGAAGAGTCCCGCCGGCTGGAATACAACCAATCGGCGCATTTTGGCTGAAGTCAAGGAAGATGCCAATGATTACATCCAGATGCTAAATGATCAGTTTACCGATCCATCCGGCCATCAGGATTCTGAACAGCAACATCAGCCAGAACAACAGGAACAATCAGGGCAAGAGGTTCAACAGGGACAGCAGCAGGATGCCGAATCTCAGGATAATCCGTTGATAAGCAGATTGATGGAGAAATAATCTGCAGCTGTTTATACGAATGGATAGCGGATAAGAGTATTTTTACTGCCGCCGGTTATGCTGTTTCAAGGTGAAATAACGCACCTCTCCCAGAAGGGACTGGGAGTTGTGCGTCATCCGGAAAATGAACTTTCCTACTTTGTCGCTGGCACCTGGCCAGGTGATGTCGGTGAGTTTGAAATAACAGACCGTACGCTCAATAACAAAAAATACGCTTATGCGCGGTTAGTTCGTCTCATCCAGCCTTCTTCCCATCGCAAAATACCTGAATGCCAGTTTTTGGGTTTTAGTGGCAGCAATTGTTCCGGTTGTCCATGGATGATTGTAGATTATGACAGTCAGCTGGAGCAGAAAAAAGCCAGCTTCCTGCATGCTATGCAGCGTATTGGTTTTGATCCCCAGGTTTTAAGTGTTGGCCCCGTTCATCCTTCTCCTGATCTGTTCGGCTATCGCAACCGGTTTCAGGTTAAGACGGATGGCAGAAAACTGGGATTTGTCGCGGAAGGTTCACATCATATTGTGCCGATTGAAGATTGTATTGCCTTGAATGCTATCTGCCGGCAACATCTGAAAACGTTGCGTCAGCGTTTGCCTCGTCGTGAATGGATACCTGCCCCTGGTTATGACTGGAACTTTATTGATCTGGATGATCAGTCAGCAATTGATCCGGTGCAACTTAACCGGAAACGACCCTTCCAGCAGGGTAACAGTGCACAAAATCTATGGATGAAAACGCAGCTGAGGCAACAGCTTGGACAGCAGGGTGAATCAGAGAAAATCGTCGAGCTATTTTGCGGCTCGGGCAATTTTACAGAAATTATCGCGCAAACAGGATGTCCGCAAATTCTCGCTTATGAGTCCGATCCGGAAGCAACTGCTGCCTTGCAACAAAAAAATCTTCCCGGTGTAAAAGCAAGAACAATCGATCTTTATCATCCTTTTATCTGGAAAATTCTCAAAAATCATATAAAAGATGCGGATACGCTGGTGCTTGATCCGCCTCGTTCCGGATTAAAAACACTGCGCGGTTTCTTTGAATATTTCCCTGCACTAAAAACGATCCATTACATCTCCTGTAACTCAGTTACCTTTGCGCGAGATGCCTGGATGTTTTGTAAAAACGGCTGGAAATTCAGCACTATTCAACTGATAGATCAATTTCCCCATACACCGCATGTTGAAATCATGGCTGTATTTCGTAAGCGCTGAGCTTAAGACGGCGTGCCGACTTGTGTCATATTTTGTTTGAAAAATAGAAACTGGTTTGACCCAGGATGTTACGCAGCGTAGAAAACATCAATACAAAGCTCGGCAAGCCACTGCCAGCACACAGGACCTTTCCCCGGGAATAGGATATCTACAGCTGAGTACTGAAATGTTTTTAAAAAGACTATCTGTAATAATGGAGTGGTGTGTTTTGGTATGAAACTGTTTTGCAGGCTCCAGATGTGTGCGAACCCGACTATGCTAGGTACGCTGAGGAAGAGGGTAATTTTCTGATGGTGGTTGCGGGGGCTCGCTCTGACCTTGCCCTTGGCAATAATATTGCCCTTAGCAAGGGCAAGCTGGTTGCGGGAGTGCACAACCATCTTAACCTGCTATTTTCCGCAATCGGCCTCTCAGAACGAAATATTACCATATAACCTACAGAAAGTAGGAGGTTTTTGCTTTAATTGTGTTCTGACGGCCATTTTTAGATGGTGTGTAAAATGGCAAGCATTAAGGATAAATTCAATGGGAGAAAACCCCTCCCTCCGTTCTCAATTCGCCTAACCAAAGAGGA
>JACTML010000087.1 GCA_014584635.1 Nitrosomonas eutropha
GCCCTGTCCGATTGAAAGCGTAATTCCGGCAGTTACAAATAACGCCAGCAGACTAAAACCCATCGACAATTTATAGGGTTTAAGAAAAGCGGCTGCTTTTAAAACAGCCTGCCAGCGGTTATTCGTCATAAATCAATCCTGTTGATAAATTTCAGATCGTGCGAGCAAGGAAGGTGGGAACAGAAATTACGATTTTTTATCGCTAAAGGTATAATTGCAAAACATTCAATCAATTATAACAACAGGATAAATGAAACATCCGGAAGTGGAAAAAATCAGCGTACTGTTCGTCTGTATGGGAAATATCTGTCGATCCCCTACTGCAGATGCCGTTTTCAGGCATCATGTCAAATCTGCCCGGCTAGAGCACCTCATTCACATTGATTCCGCCGGCACACACGCCTACCACATCGGCGAACCACCAGATCGACGCTCGCAGCAGGCTGCCCTGAAACGCGGCTACAGTATGCGGGGATTGCGTGCCAGAAGAGTTACACAAGAGGATTTTCCGCGCTTTCAGTACATTCTGGCCATGGATCATCACAATCTTGAAGAACTGCAGCAAGATTGTCCGCCACAATACAACAGCCGGCTGGGATTATTTCTGCAATACAGCAACCAATGGAATACGCATCAGGAAGTACCTGATCCCTACTATGGCGGCAGCCACGGCTTTGAAAGAGTGCTGGATCTGGTGGAAAACGCAAGTCAGGGGTTGTTAAGCCATATACTCAAGAATATAAATCCCTGACAAAATATTCCGGCTATCCCAATGCGCTTTCAGCCGGAACATAACCGTTGAATCAGCGCAATAACGACCATACTATTTCTGCAACAACAATTTCTCCAGGGTTACCCGATATATACAAGACAATCTCTCAATATCAGCCACCTCAACCGATTCATTGATTTTGTGAATGGTTGCGTTACGCGGTCCAAATTCCACTATTTGCGGACAGATATCTGCGATAAAGCGGCCATCAGAGGTACCACCCGAGGTAGAAAGCTCCGGTTCAACACCCGTCACTTCACGGATGGCCGAGCTGAGTGCATCAGCCAGCACTCCTTTCGGAGTCAGGTAAGGTTTGCCGGAAAGCTCCCATACCAAGTCATACTTCAATCCATGGCGATCAAGTATTTCATGCACACGCATCTTGAGGGATTCAACTGTGCTGGCAGTAGAGAAGCGAAAGTTAAACAACAGGTTAATCTCACCGGGAATAACATTGGTTGCACCGGTGCCCCCATGAATATTGGAAATATGCCAGGTAGTCGCAGGAAAGTATTCGTTACCGTTATCCCACGTGGTTTCTGCAAGCTCTGCGATAGCGGGAGCAGCCAGGTGAATGGGATTTTTAGCCAGATGCGGGTAAGCGATATGCCCCTGAATACCTTTGACAGTTAAGTTACCTGACAGGCTGCCTCGCCGCCCATTCTTGATCGTGTCACCCAGCCGATCTGTGCAGGTAGGCTCGCCGACAATACAATAATCAATCGTTTCACCGCGCGCTTGCAGCGTTTCTACAACTTTAACCGTACCATCCACTGCCGGACCTTCTTCATCCGAAGTAATCAGCAGCGCAATTGAACCGTTATGATCCGGATAGCGCTCGACAAATTCTTCAATCGCAATCACAAAAGCGGCCAGCGAGGACTTCATGTCCGCCGCACCGCGCCCATAAAGAAAACCATCACGCACTGCCGGTGTAAAAGGATCACTCTCCCACTGAGCAACCGGGCCAGTTGGCACAACATCGGTATGTCCGGCAAAGCACACCAGCGGACCATCCGTGCCTCTTCTCAGCCACAGGTTTTCCACCTCTCCGAAATTCATGGTTTCGTCCTTGAATCCCAGACCTGCCAGACGATGAATGAGAATTTTCTGGCAGCCATCATCATCCGGTGTCAGGGAGCGTCGCGCAATTAACATTTGAGCAAGAGCCAGTGTGCTATTGGACATGAGATTTCCTTGAATTTCGAAAAATATTTTTATAAAACGAGCGGAGCACTGTGTTCAGATCCGGAGTCAGCCTGATCAAGATTAAGTACGCGTAGCGCATTGCGTCCGCGCACGCCTCCAAAAAAATTTTTAATGAATGGATGCTTATTCACCACAATGTCCGGTATCGATCCCAGAGCGACAATACCCCGATCAGCCAGTACAGCCACCCGATCAGAGATTGCAATCAGTGTATCCAGATCATGCGTGACCATGATAATCGTCAATGCCAGTTCTTCCCGCAAAGCGCGTATCAGTTCAACAAAACTTTCACTTAACGCTGGATCAAGTCCGGCGGTGGGTTCATCCAGGAACAGCAGCTCCGGATCCAGCGCCAGTGCGCGCGCCAGCGCAACCCGTTTGATCATCCCGCCCGACAATTCCGATGGCATTTTATGGGCATGCTGCGTTTCCACTCCAACCATGCCCAGTTTGAGCATCACCAGATCACGAATCATGGATTCACTCAGAATACGCAGTTCCCGCATGGGTAAAGCAATATTGTCATAAACAGTCAATGCACTAAACAGCGCACCCTGCTGAAACAGAACACCTGAACGAATACGCAAATTCCGCTCTTCTTCACGGTCACAGGCATAACGGGCAGCTCCCAGCACCTTGACACTACCCTGTGCCGGCGTAATTAATCCAAGCATCTGACGCAACAGGGTAGTCTTACCGCTACCGGAACCACCAACCAGAGCCAGCACTTCTCCTTTAAATACAGTGAGATTGATATTCTCATGAATGATATTGCTGCCAAAACGGGTCATCAGCCCGGTAATCTCGATAACCGGATCGGTGCGTGTCATCAGCTGACAATCCTGATACCAATATTGGAAAAGGCTACCGCGAAAATGGCATCGATAATGATCACTGCGGTAATCGAAGTCACTACGGAGTTAGTGGTGCCTTCTCCCAGACTTTCAGTATTTGGCTGAATGCGCAATCCGAAATGACAGGCAATCAGAGCAATCGCCATGCCACAAACCACACCTTTGCCCAGTCCCAGCCATAAATTGGCAATGGGCACCGCATCAGGCAAACTGTTTAACGCATAATGAATACTGAGTCCCACTTGCAGATCTGCCGCCAGAAGCCCGCCCAGCAAAGCAACTGCACTTGTCCAGAGTACGATCAGTGGCAAGGCAAGCCCCAGCCCGATAATTTTAGGCAACACAAGCCGCAAGCTGTGAGGAATGCCCATCACTGTCAGTGCATCCAGTTCCTCGGTAACGCGCATCACCCCCAATTGGGCGGTCATCGCGGAACCGGAACGGCCGGCAACCAGTATGGCGGCTAACATCGGACCCAGCTCACGGATAACGCTCATTCCGAGAATGTTAACGATATAGACATCCGCTCCAAACATATGTAGCTGTTCGGATGAAAGATAGCTCAGCACGATACCGATCAAAAATCCGACTATGGCTGTAATGCCAAGCGCTTGCGCGCCAGTCCGATACAAATTCGCAGAAATTTCCCGTACCGGAATTCTGCCCGGATGTGCAATCAGATAAAAAATATCCAGCACGATCTGACCGGAAAGGGTGATCATACCCGCCAGATGATCAAAAAAACGAAGTAGCTGCTGCCCAAGCAAAGAAACAGGCAAAAACCATTTTCGCTGTGACGGCTCCGGCAGCGCTATCATCTTTTCCAGCCGATGGAACATTCTTTCCTGCTCAGGGCGCAGCAACAGATAATCGGGTCGCCGTCCATTCCAGGCACGCCACAACATTGCTGCACCTGCGTAATCAAGCTGATGAATATTCGTCAGATCCCAGTGCAAATCAGGTTGACTGGCCAGCTGCGTCAGTTTTTTTGCGACAACAGGCAGTGACTGGTTAAGCGAAATGAGCGTATAGCTGCCGGTGAGCTGCAAATGCAGATCGCCTGTTTTTGCAGTAACAAGCTGATACCAGGAATTGCCTTTATCCGAAAAATTAAAAGGCATACTCATTTCGAATGATGCTATTTATCCGATGATCCGGTTTTCGCGCCGATGCTGCGGCTTGTGGTAACTTTTTCCGGATCTTTACCTTGCCGATACGCCCAAAATATCAGCGCAACGCCCATCGCAATCATGGGTAACGATAACCATTGCCCCATACTGATACCGAAAGTCATCAGGCCAAGAAAACCATCATCCGGTTCGCGGAAAAATTCACAGAATGAGCGAAAAGCGCCGTAGCCAATCATGAACATTCCGGAAACAGCGCCTACCGGCCTCGGTTTAGCCGAATAAAGCCAGACCAGCACGAACAAAGCCAATCCTTCCAGCGTAAATTCATAGAGCTGCGAAGGATGACGCGGTAAATTATCCGCATACGGAAAAATCATCCCCCAGGGCACATCGGTCGGGCGTCCCCATAATTCTCCATTGATAAAATTGCCGATGCGCCCGGCTCCCAATCCGAGCGGAACCAGTGGAGCGATAAAATCCATGACGGCCAGCCACGCTAATTTATACTTGCGCGCCAGCCACATCATCGCGACAAGAACACCGAGAAATCCGCCATGAAAAGACATTCCTCCATGCCAGATTGCAAAGATTTCCAGTGGATGCTGTAAGAAATAACCGGGTTCGTAAAATAAAACCTGTCCCAGCCTTCCACCCAGCACAACACCCAGCACGCCAAAAAACAACGCATCATCCAGCATTTCCCGGGTAAAAACACAACCAGGCTGATGCCGAATGCGGTAACGCCCAAGCACGATAAACAGGGAGAATCCAAGCAGGTACATTAACCCGTACCAGCGAACAGCGAGCGGGCCAATGGAAATGGCAATCGGATCGAATTGAGGGTGAACGAGCATGGGCAGCCGCCTGACTTACGGTAAAATACGCATTATACGGCAACATCTGCCAGCCACAGTAAACACCGCCGGCAGACAAACGTACTTTGCTTTATCCATATTTATCACAACCATCTTATGAGGGAATAACATGCCAGATAATCGACGCAGCCAGGCTATTACCCAAGGCGCGAAACGTACCCCCAACCGCGCCATGCTACGCGCAGTAGGATTTGGTGACGGAGATTTTGATAAACCCATCGTCGGTATTGCCAATGGTTTTTCCACTATTACCCCTTGCAACATCGGGCTGGATTCACTTGCCAAATGCGCGGAACATGCATTGAAAAATTCCGGAGCCATGCCGCAGATGTTTGGCACGATTACGGTATCAGATGGTATTTCCATGGGAACTGAAGGCATGAAATACTCGCTGGTATCACGCGAAGTCATAGCTGATTCCATTGAAACCTGCGTTCAGGCAGAAAGTATGGATGGCATTATCGCCATTGGCGGATGTGACAAAAACATGCCCGGTGCATTGATCGCATTGGCCAGGCTGAACGTTCCCGCCATTTTTGTTTATGGCGGTACTATCAAACCGGGACACTATCAAGGCCGTGACCTAACTATTGTCAGTGCTTTCGAAGCTGTTGGACAACACAGCGCACATAAAATTGATGACCAGGAGTTACTGGAAGTTGAGCGCCATGCCTGCCCAGGTGCCGGTTCATGCGGCGGCATGTACACCGCTAACACCATGTCATCCGCGATCGAAGCCATGGGCATGAGCTTGCCTCATTCTTCCACTATGGCAGCGGAAGATGAAGAAAAAAGAATCAGTGCCACACGCTCAGCCGAGGTACTGGTAGAAGCGATCAAAAAACAGATTCTGCCGCGCGACCTGATTACCCGCAAATCTCTCGAAAACGCAGTATCTGTTGTTATGGCGGTGGGCGGCTCAACCAATGCTGTGCTGCACTTACTCGCCATTGCCCATGCAGCAGAAGTAGATTTCCATATTGACGACTTCGAGGCGATTCGCGCGCGCGTACCGGTACTATGCGATCTGAAACCTTCCGGACGTTATGTCGCTACTGACCTGCACAGAGCAGGCGGGATTCCGCAAGTCATGAAGATGTTGCTGGTACACGGCCTGCTGCACGGTGATTGCCTGACAATCAGCGGACAAACCATCGCTGAAGTACTGAAGGATATTCCAGAACAGCCACGTGCGGATCAAAACATTATCCGCACTTGGGACAACCCGGTCTATGAACAAGGCCATCTGGCTATCCTGAAAGGTAACCTGTCAACGGAAGGCGCCGTGGCCAAGATTTCCGGCGTCAAAAACCCCAGCATTACCGGTCCCGCCAGAGTGTTTGATTCGGAAGAAACCTGCATGGCTGCCATTCTTGATCGAAAAATAAAACCGGGCGACGTTGTTGTCATCCGCTATGAAGGTCCACGCGGTGGTCCGGGCATGCGGGAAATGCTCTCCCCTACTTCGGCGCTGATTGGGGAAGGACTCGGTGATTCAGTCGGATTGATTACCGATGGCCGTTTTTCCGGCGGCACTTACGGAATGGTCGTCGGCCATGTCGCACCGGAAGCCTTTATTGGCGGAAACATTGCACTGGTACAAGAAGGCGATTCGATTACGATCGACGCTCATCGTCGTCTGCTGCAATTAAACATCCCTGACGCCGAGCTGGAACGTCGCCGTGCTGCCTGGCAACCGCCTGCACCACGCTACACCCGCGGCGTACTGGCAAAATATGCCAAACTGGTATCAACCGCCAGTCGTGGTGCCGTCACCGACTGATCAGTCCAGGCGAGAAATCCAATGCCCAATCACCTTATCAAAGAAACCAGCCCTTATTTGCTGCAACATGCAGATAATCCCGTGGACTGGTACCCATGGGGAAAAGAGGCATTGGACAGAGCACGCGCACAAAACAAGCCGATATTGCTCTCTATCGGCTACTCTGCCTGCCACTGGTGCCATGTGATGGCACATGAGTCGTTTGAGGATACTGAAGTCGCTGCAGTCATGAATACCCATTTCATCAATATCAAGGTTGATCGTGAGGAACGTCCGGATATTGATCAAATCTACCAGAGTGCACATTACGCATTGAATCATCGTTCGGGTGGCTGGCCGCTCACCATGTTTCTGACACCTGAACAAAAACCCTTTTTCGGGGGCACCTATTTTCCCAAAGAAGCGCGTTACGGCATGCCGGGATTTCTGCAACTGTTGCCCAAAATAGCTGAGGCTTACCATACTCGCACAGCGGCTATTGAACAGCAAAATACCGCGCTATTACAGTTACTTGCCCAGTCACTGCCCGCATCCGAAACTGGTACGTCGCTTTCCCGGCAACCAATTGAACAAGCCTGGAAACAATTAGCCAGCCAGTTCGACGAAACATACGGTGGATTTGGCGATGCGCCCAAGTTTCTTCACCCGGCTGAACTGCAATTCTGTTTACGACGTTACGTTACTGAAAACAACATTCAGGCACTGCACGTGGTGACTCACACGCTGGAAAAAATGGCATATGGCGGTTTGTACGACCAGCTGGGGGGCGGTTTCTGCCGTTACAGCACCGATCGCTATTGGCGCATTCCGCATTTCGAAAAAATGCTGTACGACAATGCCCTGCTGTTGCCACTTTACGCGGACACCTGGCTGTTAACCGGCAACCCGCTCTTCAAACAAGTTGTTGAAGAAACTGCAAACTGGGTTGTGCGGGAAATGCAAGCTGGTACAGATGGCGGCTATTTTTCCTCACTGGATGCGGATTCCGAACACGAGGAAGGCAAATTCTACGTCTGGGATAAAGAAGCGGTCGCAGCCGTTTTGACAGCTGAAGAATACGCGGTAATCGCACCTTACTACGGGCTGGATCGTCCTCCTAACTTTGAAAATCAATACTGGCACTTTGAAGTTGTGCAAACAATTGAGGCAATTGCTGCCCACAACCGCATCGATCAGGAAACGACACAACAGCTTATCAGCAGCGCCCGCAAGAAACTGCTGGCTCAACGCGAGCTGCGTGTGCGTCCCGGGCGGGATGAAAAAATCCTGACCAGCTGGAATGCGCTGATGATTAAGGGAATGGCGCGTGCCGGGCAGATTTTTGAACGTGAAGAATGGATCAATTCAGCACTGCAGGCAATGGATTTTATTCGTGCAAAACTGTGGCAGGATGATGGCCATTTACTGGCGACTTTCAAGGATGGAAAAGCACATCTGAATGCCTATCTGGATGATTACGCGTTCCTGCTGGACAGTTTGTTGACACTTATACAAATCCGCTTCCGGCAGATTGATTTCGATTGTGCCCTTACCCTGGCCGAGGCACTACTGACCCGCTTTGAAGATAAAACATCCGGTGGATTTTTCTTCACCAGCCATGACCATGAAAAGCTCATCCATCGCCCCAAAACAGGCCACGACGGCGCAACTCCATCCGGAAACGGCGTTGCTGCCATTACCTTGCAACGATCAGGATATTTGCTGAACGAACCACGCTATCTTGCAGCAGCCGAGCGAACGCTGAGTATCTTTTCCGATGCATTGCGGCATCAAGCCAGCTCACACTGCAGCCTGTTAATTGCGCTGGAAGAACACCTTGAGCCGATCCGAACAATCCATTTATCCGGAAATGAAACGGAATTACGCGTATGGCTCAAGGCACTGACCACCTGCTCACTAAACACAATATCAGTCGCATTCCCTCGTGAACTTTCCGGATTACCGGACAGTCTTACAAAACGTTCTGCCTTAAGCGAAAAAGTCAGTGCTCAAGTATGCGAAGGCAGACGGTGTCTTCCCGAAATTCATTCACTGAACGAACTGCTGCAAGTCTGCGGGGTTCACGGTAGAATAACCTTCCCTTAAATTATTCATAAAAGGAAAAATTGATGAAAACAGCTTGGTTAGGTGTATTTGCTGCTTCAGCACTGTTGGCAGCCGGTTTTGTTCAAGCAAGTCCTGAATTGGCAGCAAAAAATAACTGTGTTGCCTGTCATCAGATAGATGCCAAACTCGTTGGCCCCGCATTTAAAGAAGTAGCAGCAAAATATGCCGGCCAGGAAGATGAGGTTGGCTATCTGGCAAGCAAAATCAAAGGAGGCAGCACCGGAGTATGGGGTCAAATCCCAATGCCGCCCAATGTCAATGTTAGCGATGATGACGCCAAAGCACTGGCAGAATGGATCACAACACTCAAATGATCTGATCGTCCCCTCGCAAAGCCGATACGACCGTATCGGCTTTTTTATTTGTAGCGTCAATCCTGAATTATCAAACCGACCTGTTTGACAACACAACAGGCTTTCAATACATTTCTTCAGAATATATTTTTGAATTTCCCGATTATCCAATAACCATGCAGACCGTTTTTCTTGATTTCGGCTCCGTTACACGCGGTGACATTGATCGCACCATTCTGGAGCAGGCCACATCCCCCTGGACTTACCATGACAATACTGCGCAAGAACAGGTGATGGAGCGAATCAGGGAAGCTGAAATCGTTGTCAGCAACAAGGTATTGCTGGATAGAGCCGCCATATTCGCAGCCAATCGACTGAAACTGATTTGTGTTGCCGCTACCGGCTACAACAACGTGGATCTCGCGGCAGCAGCGGAGCGCAATATTCCGGTATGTAATGTACGCAACTACGCCACTCCGTCAGTTGCACAACATACCCTGATGTTTATACTGAATTTTGCCTGCTGTTTCACGGAATATCAGCAGCTGATAAAAAGGGGAGGCTGGCAAACCAGCACCTATTTCTGTCCACTGGATTTCAGCGTTATGGAACTCGCCGGCAAGACTCTGGGGATCATCGGGTATGGTGAACTTGGCAAGGCAGTAGCCAGGCTGGCAGAAGCGTTCGGTATGCAACTGCTGATCGCCGAACACAAATCCGCTTCAGCGATTCGACCCGGAAGAACAGCGTTTAATGATGTCATCCGCAAGGCCGATTTTATTACCCTGCACTGCCCATTATCGGAAGCTACCCGGGATTTGATCAGCGAGCAGGAATTCAACCAGATGAAATCCTCAGCCTATCTTATTAATACAGCCAGAAGTGATCTGATCAATGAACATGATCTGCTACAGGCACTTTATTCCGGACAGATTGCCGGCGCAGCTATCGATGTTTTAAAGGAAGAACCTCCGATCAACGGAAGTCCTTTACTGGGCTATCCGCATCCTAATTTGCTTGTTACACCTCATTCCGCCTGGGCCAGCATAGAATCCAGGCAACGCATGATCAACCTGCTGGCAGCTAACATACGCAATTTCCTGCACAACAAACCTTTTAATCAGATTAACCTGTCAGCATAGCCGTACCGGATATATCTGCCAGACCGCATAAACACAATCGGAATCTCACTCATCTGCGCTGACCATGTCACATCCCTTTTATCAGCATCGCCGCATACTGGTCGCAAGCCTGGTTGGCACTACTATTGAATTCTATGATTTCTATATTTATGCCACGGCTGCAGCACTGCTATTCGGACCCTTATTCTTTCCCGCAGAATCTCCGTCAGCGCAGCTAATGTTGTCATTTCTGAGCTTTGGGCTCGCTTTTCTCGCGCGACCGTTCGGCGCAGTTCTGTTTGGCCATTTCGGGGATCGTATTGGCAGAAAATCAACACTGGTTGCTTCATTATTATTAATGGGTATATCAACCTTGCTCATCGCATTCCTGCCCACCTATGCGATGGCTGGCTGGATAGCACCATTACTACTATGTATTTTGCGCTTCGGCCAGGGATTGGGGTTGGGCGGTGAATGGGGAGGAGCCGCATTACTCGCAGTTGAATACGCTCCTCCGGGATGGCGAGCACGTTTTGGTATGGTTCCCCAGTTAGGTGCACCCATCGGATTTATCGCTGCAAACGGATTATTCCTGCTGATCGGTGCAACGTTAAGCGAAGCTGATTTTGCTGCATGGGGATGGCGAATTCCGTTTCTGGCCAGTGCTATTCTGGTTGGGCTGGGTTTATGGGTGCGGCTGAAAATCAATGAAACACCAGAATTTACCCGCGCACTGGCGCAAGACCCACCTGTATCCATCCCCATTGGCGAGCTGTTTCGTAAACATGCTGCCATCACTTTCGCAGGCACATTCACTGTAGTGGCCTGTTTTGCTATTTTTTATCTTTCAACTGCTTTTGCACTGGCTCACGGCACCACCGTATTGGGATACGATCGCGAATTATTTTTGCTTACCCAACTTGCAGCAATACTGTTCCTGGCTATGGGGATTATTCTTGCAGGAATACGCGCTGATCAGCAGCACGCAAACCAGGTGCTGACATGGGGGTGTGCCGCCACCATCATTCTGGGACTGATATTTGGACCCGCTTTGGGAGCCGGATCACTATGGCTTGTCTGGGCAGTTCTCTCATTTGCCCTGTTTATCATGGGATTTGTTTACGGCCCGCTCGGCGTATGGCTGCCGTCACTTTTCCCCCCACGGATCCGTTATACCGGTGTATCCGTCGCTTTTAACCTGGGCGGCATCCTCGGCGGGGCACTTGCTCCAATTGCCGCTCAGGCACTTAACGACGCGGGAGGTACCGTATTAGTCGGCCTTTATTTGACAATGGCAGGAATATTCAGCCTGGCGGGGTTAAAGGTGGTACATAAACTGATGACGAATAAAGCAGATAAACCGGGTAATTAAATAAGCCCAGATTGCTTTATTTGCTACGACTCGCACTTTTCAGTTTATTAAAATCACTCGTACAGTAGAGTCTATGAAAGTACTCTATGCCAAACGTCGCGTAAGTCTGTGAAAAGCTCGAACGGCCGACCATCTATAGCTATTAATATGGTAAAGCATACGAATT
>JACTML010000143.1 GCA_014584635.1 Nitrosomonas eutropha
GCGCCAATCACCGAACGGCGCCAGGGATAACTTTCCCAGTAGTCATCGCTATCCAGCGTACACCGATGCCCTCCCGCTTCTTCCAGTATCAGGCAGCCGGCAGCGTAATCCCAAGGCTTCTGCCCTCCGTGTAAATACAGATCAAAATATCCCGCAGCGGTGTAACACCATTCCAGTGTACAGGTGCCATAATTCCTCTGTGAAGAATAAGGCGGCTTGGCAACGATTTCCATTGCCAGTTTGTTATTCAGTCGTTTGAAGTCAACATTGGCAATTGCTTTGTTCAATGGAATGTTTCGTCTGGAAAGCGGCAATGCTTTGCCGTTCAGAAAGGCACCTTTTCCCTGTTCCGCGTAAAACATCTCGTTTGTAGCCGGATTATAGACAACACCGAGTACACTCCTGCCCGCTCGCATCAGTGCCACAGAAACAGCAAAATAAGGCAATCCGTTCATAAAATTGGAAGTTCCATCGATCGGATCAATACTCCATAGTCCATCCCGACCTGCTTCCCATTGTTCCTGCTGTTGCGATTCCGACATTTCTTCGCCAATCATTGCAACCGGGGCAATTTCATATAATCTCTCCAGCAAACTTTTTTGCGCAGCCAGATCTGCCTCAGTATAGAAACTGCCATCGGCTTTATAAATACGCTCAACCTGCAGATAACGCGGAATTATTTCCTGATGTGCAACCTCCCTTACTGCGGTGATAACACGCTCCAGCGTACTCAATCTGCTCGCCATTTAATTGAGCAGCCGATGCTGGGAATTTGTTCTTCAGGTCCACACCCGGTTTTCGCAACCTGCACCATCGCTTCAAACAGATCACGCCGCGCATCGGCGGGTGCTGCCTCTTTGCGGGAAGCATCCAGCCGGCCACGGTATTGCAATTCCAGCTTATTGTTGAAACCAAAGAAATCAGGTGTACAAACAGCTCCGTATGCCTTGGCGGTCGCCTGGGTTTCATCCAGCACGTAAGGGAATGGGTAAGCGTGTTCCTGCGCAACCCTGGTCATATTTTCAAATGAATCTTCCGGATAATCTGCCGGATCATTCGACATAATGGCAATTGTGCCAATACCATATTCAGCAAGCTCTTTAACGTCCCGAATAATCCGGTCACGAACAGCTTTTACATAAGGACAGTGGTTACATATGAACATGATCAGCAAACCATTTTCACCTCGCGCAGATGACAGGTTATAACGCCTGCCATCCACTCCCGGAAGGTCAAAATCCACTGCCTTCCAACCAAAATCACAAATCGGCGTTTCAAGACTTGCCATCCAGCCACTCCTTTTTCATTAATCGATTTCACCTTTACCTATACTATCATAGAAGTATTTTGTTACTTTTTCTCCCTGGCTATCAATTTTTTTATGACAGCACGTTTTTTTCATGCCGCACCTATTCATCATGATGTCAGGCAAATCACGCTAAAGGGGGATACCAGCCATCATGCTGCACAGGTACTCCGGTTAAAACAGGGAGATCCCGTTATCCTGTTTGACGGTACGGGTGGTGAATTTTCCGGCTATCTCGCACACATCAGCAAGTCCGCCTGTGTTGTCACAATTGAGCACCATCACCCGGTTGAACGTGAATCTCCCCTGACAATTACGCTGGTACAAGCTGTCTGTATCCATGAAAAAATGGACTGGATTATCCAGAAAGCTGTTGAACAGGGTGTTTCTTGTATTCAGCCGGTCACAACCAGCCGATCACTTGTCCGTCTCACCGGAGAAAGAATTGATAAACGCTGGCAACACTGGCAAAAGATCATAATTTCCGCTTGTGAGCAATGTGGACGAAACAGCATTCCTCAGCTATTACCCCTTCTGCCGCTATCGCGCTGGCTGGAACAAAAATGGGAGCAGAAAAATAACAACCTGACGGGGCACGATATAATACTCTCTCCTGCTGCTCATCTGCGTTTCGCCGACTTAACCCCTCCAAAACCCGGGGATGACATTACACTGCTGATTGGCCCGGAAGGCGGGTTTGCCAAAGAGGAAATCGATGCATTGCTTCACGCCGGATTTACGCCGATTCGCCTGGGTAGCCGCATTCTGCGTACTGAAAGTGCAGCACTTGCCGCCATTGCTGCTCTCCAGACTCTTTGGGGTGATTACTGATGACGCTTTTACCTTGATTAATCATGCAATTGAACATTGAATTCGTTACCTGGTTTCGCTCTGTTACTCCGCATATCCATGCCAGTCGTGGAAAAACTTTCGTTATCGCTTTTGGTGGTGAAGTGGTTGCGGATGGAAAGTTCATCGAACTGGTACAAGATTTCAATCTGCTTGCCAGTCTCGGTATCCAGCTCGTACTGGTACATGGCGCGCGCCCGCAAATCGAATCGAGGTTACAGGCTGATCAACTGAAAATAAGCTATGTACAGGGGATGCGCGTTACGGACGCAACGACACTGCAATACGTCAAAGAAGCGGTCGGTAAAGTCCGGGTTGAAATTGAAGCACTGCTATCCATGGGCTTACCCAACTCCCCCATGGCTAACGCTGCCATACGGGTTACCAGTGGAAATTTCGTCACAGCTCGGCCGGTTGGCGTACTGGAAGGAACAGATCTGCAATACACCGGAGAAGTACGACGCATTAATGCAGCAGCCATTCTCGATCAGCTTAAACAGGGCGTTGTCGTTCTGCTCTCACCGCTGGGCTATTCTCCCACAGGAGAGATATTTAATCTGACAGTAGAAAATACTGCTGCTGAAGTCGCGATCGCTCTGAAAGCCGACAAGCTGATTTTTCTGGTAGATACACCGGGTATTCAGCAGCAGACTGAATCAGGGAATACGCTGTTGCAGGAGCTTACTGTCAGACAGGGAAAAACACTGTTTGCGACAATGAATGCGAAAGCAGATCAGTTAAATGAAGATATTCGCCTCTATTTACCTTGGGCATTACACGCCTGTGAACAAGGAGTGGAGCGCGTTCATCTTATCAGCCGCCATACCGAGGGTGCCCTGCTGCTTGAACTATTCACACACGGCGGCATTGGCAGCATGATCACGCGTGATCCATTGCAAATTATCCGCCAAGCAGATATCAAGGACATCGGCGCCATACTGCAATTAATCGAACCGCTGGAAAATACCGGTATTCTGGTAAGACGCGGACGAGAATTGCTGGAAATGGAAATTGAACGTTTTACCGTAATCGAACATGACAACATAATTATTGCCTGCGCAGCACTCTACCCTTTTCCGGATGAAAAGGCCTGTGAACTGGCCTGTGTTGCAGTGCATCCTGCTTATCGCAAAGCAGGGGTCGGGCGAATACTTATTGATCATCTGGAAGAGCAGGCCAGAAAACAGGGCTATCAGCATATATTTGTTCTCACCACTCGGACTGCTCACTGGTTTGTCGAACGCGGCTTCTCGGAAACCACTCCTGATCAGCTGCCACAATCAAAAAAACATCTTTACAACTATCAGCGGCGCTCAAAAGTTTTTGTCAAATCAATCTGAAATCCGTGTTACCTGTTATGCCGCATCTGCCAGATATCCATAAAATCAGACTGAAGAATTGTTTTTCTGTGGCTCATCCTCATCCGGTATTCGATAAGCATCAGTAACCCACTGCCCCAAATCAAGCAATTTGCACCGTTCAGAACAAAACGGCCGATACCGGTTTGATTGTTCCCATACAACAATTTCACCACATTGGGGGCAGTTTACAGTTGGAGATTTACCAGGCCGCTTTTCCACGCGTCACTCCACCACTTATAAACTGCAGAAAATCAGCTCAAAAGGAACATCTTCCTCATATACCGCATTCTTATGACCTGCTCCCCAGGGTATAAATCGTATATTGAGCGCATATTTGTTGGCGCTGATCTCCGGAACACAGGGAATTTCATTCTTAACATGCAGACGCAAAAGATGCGCCTGATGCTCTGAACCTGCCTGTTGAAATACCCCCTGAATCGCAACATAATCAAATTCCCTGCCGCTGTTTCTCAACATATTCAACACGATATTGATTCCATTGCGAATAGGAGCAAAAGGTGTAATCCAGCTATTAAGATCGGTCCTGCGAGCGTCCGGAGTCATATTTAGCCAATAATGATAAGCCGGCAAATCAAATTCACACGCGCCCCCGGGAATATTCATGCGCTGCCTGACACTCATCAGCCACTCACTATCCCGCAAATGCCCGCCAATTCTGCCCGGGATATCAAGCAACCCGCGAAAAGCTGTCCGGATATCCTGCAATATATGGGCAAGTGCTTTTTCTGAAACATCCGGATTATCCTGCAAACCTTCCAGCATCGCCCGTTGTTTATCCAGCTCCTGCAGCAGATCTGACTTGAGATCGGATCTGCTGGTAACATCAAGAATCTCAAACAACGCAACTAAAGTGGCATGATGCTCAAAGGCAGTATCTCTGGCTGAGAAAAAATCAATCTTATCGAACAAATTCTCCAGCCTTAGCAATATGCGGACACGTTCATTCAGAGGTAATTCGTAACAGATCACGGCAGGTAAAATGATGGTGTAATTTCAGAATATGACAAAAACTGCTATTGCACACATATTACCAGAATCATTCAGGCTCTGTATTTGTCAGCAAGCGCGAGATATTTTTGATGCAGTATTTGTACCTGTTGCTGCAAATGCTGGCTGTCCGAGTCATTGACAATCACATCATCAGCAAACGCAAGGCGCTCACTGCGTGAACATTGTGCAGCCATTACCTTACGCACTTCCTGTTCCTGCAGTTTGCTGCGCTGCATGGTGCGATAAATTTGCAGGGATTCAGGACAATCAACTACCAGCACACGATGAATCAGCGCGGCATACTCTTCGGTTTCCACCAATAAAGGCACAACCAGCATGCCATAACGGGATTGGATCAACGGAAGGCGGCGCAAGACTTCCTGGTAAATCAGCGGATGAAGTATCGCTTCGAGCTTATGTCTTATCGCGTCATCAGAAAATACAGATTGACGCATGACAGCCCGATTTAACGCACCGTTATCCCGTATGAAGCGATCACCAAATGTGATACGAATTGGATCAATTGCACTACCTCCGGATTGGGTCAACTGATGTGCAATATGATCAGTATCGATAATTTCGGCACCCAGTTTCTGAAACAGGTCGGCTACGCTGGTCTTGCCACTACCAATGCCCCCTGTTAACCCGATAATGAATGCCATATCAGAACATGGTCAGATATGCCTGGCTAATCTGATTTCCCCAGAACAGGGCAATTAATCCTCCACCTGCCAGGTAAGGACCAAACGGAAGAGTGCTCCCTTTTGAGCGATTGGCTGCCAGAATCAGGATCGTACCAATAACTGCTCCCACCACAGAAGAAAGCAGAATTACCAGCGGCAGCAATTGCCAACCCAGCCAGGCACCAATTGCTGCCAGTAACTTGAAATCACCATATCCCATGCCCTCTTTGCCAGTCAGTAGCCTGAACAGCCAGTATACACTCCAGAGAGCGAGATAGCCTGCGATCGCACCGATTACAGCTGAATGAATATCCACAAAACCATTATGCAGATTTACGATCAGGCCCGCCCATAACAACGGTTGTGTAATGCTGTCAGGCAGAAGCTGGGTGTGCAGATCAATAAATGTCAGAACAATCATCGCCCAGATAAAAATCAGTGCAGCGAGCAAAATTCCATTAAAACCAAAATGCCATGCAGCAAGACCGCTCAGTGCAGCTGTCAGGGCTTCAACCAGAGGATAGCTGAGCGGGATGCGAGCATGACAACCTGAACAGCGCCCCCGTAAAAAAAAGTAGCTAATAATCGGAATATTTTCGAGAGCAGATATTTTATGTCCACACTGTGAACAGCCGGAACCCGGTATCGCCAGGTTATACGTCGGCAGCACCTTTATCTGTTCCCCACGTAACTCTGCACATTGCTGCACCCATTCACGCTTCAGCATCACAGGCAGTCTGTAAATCACTACATTCAGGAAACTGCCCAGAATCAGACCAGCAAACGTAACAGACGATATAAAGAAAACAGGTGAGACTTGCAGGGCATTAATAATATTCATGTGCTACTTGTTCTGGTTTTTGGAAATGACAGTAATACACGGGCTACCCGACAACCTGACCCATTTTAAAGATAGGTAAATACATGGCGACCACCATACCGCCAATAAGTGTTCCCAGTACTACCATAATAAGCGGCTCCATCAGACTGGAAAGTGCTTCCACTGCATCATCCACTTCCGCTTCAAAGAAATCCGCAATTTTGCTGAGCATCGCATCAAGTGAACCCGATTCCTCTCCTATGGAAACCATCTGCAGTACCATGGAAGGAAAAACATTGGTTACCATCATCGCATCCACGAGACTGCTACCGGTGCTCACTTCGTTCTGGATATTTTTGGTTGCTTCGTAATACACCTGGTTTCCCGCTGCACCAGCAACGGAATTAAGTGCTTCGACCAAAGGAACACCGGCAGCAAACATGGTTGAAAGTGTTCGCGACCAGCGCGCAATCGTCGCCTTGCGAATAACCTCCCCGAAAATAGGCAAGCGCAGCATCAAACGATCCATTACCCGCTGCATCGCAGCAGAACGCTTCCAGATATAGAAGAAAGTATACAAACCGCCACCGATTCCTCCAAAGATTGCCCACCAGTACTCAACAAAAAAATCAGAAATCGTCATGACCATTAATGTCGGCGCAGGCAAATCCGCTCCAAACCCCTGAAAAAGTTCCTTAAAGGCCGGAATTACAAATATCATAATGACCGCAGTAATAACAAAGGCAACCACTATGATTGAAACCGGGTAAAACAAAGCCGATTTTATTTTTCCCTTGATTGCCTGAATCTTCTCCTTGTAGGTAGCCAGTCTGTCAAGCAGGCCATCCAGAATACCGGCTGCTTCTCCTGCCGCCACCAGGTTACAAAACAGGGAATCAAAATAAAGTGGATATTTTTTAAATGCGTTCGCCAGACTGCTGCCTGTTTCCACTTCTGATTTGATATCCATCAGCAGTTTCCCCACTGCGCGATTGCTATGACCTTTTCCGACAATATCAAAAGCCTGCAGTAAAGGCACGCCTGATTTCATCATTGTCGCTAACTGCCGGGTAAACAGCGTAATATCCTTGTCAGTAATTTTTCCACCTGTCTTAGCCTTGGTGATTTTTACTACTCTGATACCCTGTTTGCGTAAGGTGGAAGTTACAACCACAGCTCCGGCTGCACGCATTTCACCTTTGATCGTTTTGCCCGTCCTATCCTTTCCTTCCCACAGGAAATTGAACTCCTTAACTTTTTTGTCTACCGCCGCAATAGTTGCCATACCTATTCCCTTTTATTTTGCTGATCTGGATCAGGGTTATTACGGCAGAACGCCCAGGATTATTTAACCGGTATTTTTTCCATCTCTGCCAGACAAGCTCCTACAGTCGGATAACGCATCCTGATCTGTAATTCCCGTTTCATGCGGTCATTAGTCAGTTGTCTCGATTCCATCATGAAAGACAACAAACCGGGAGAAAGTATTTTTTGAGCCTCCTGGCGTGTAATTTTTTCAGTACGCGGCAAAGCAAAATGATCTGCTACCAGATCAAAATATTCCCCCATTTTCAGGCAGGAATCATCACTCGCGTGATAGATTCTGTTTGGCTTACCCAAACGGAGCACTGCTGTGATAATACGAGCCAGATCGTCAGCATGGATATGATTCGTATAACTATCTTCGTCCGGCAGCAAAGCAGGAGTACCCTGGCGCAAACGTTCAACCGGGAGCCGATCATGAGCATAGATCCCCGGTACACGCAAAATAGATACATGCACCCCGTTACGCCCCCCCCAACTTCTGATTTGCCGCTCTGCATCCAGTCGGCGACAAGCACGATCATTTCTCGGATTTACGGGATAGTTTTCACTCACCCGATTACCGCCACAGTCCCCATAAACCCCGCTGGTACTGATATAGATCAACCGTTGTGGTAGTATTCTTTTTTTCACATGTGATTGTCGCCGGAAAAATGCTGACAAGAGGTGCAGCGTGCGCATATCACGTTTGCCGTAGCCTGGGGGCGGAGCAAGATGCAAAACTGTATGGGCTGCAATCCCCGCTACCCTTGCAAGGCTTGCGGGCTGATCCAAATCACCTTTTACCGGCCTGATACCCAACGCGCGTAAATGATCAAAATTTTCAATTCTGCGACACAACCCAAATAACCGATAATGCTGTCTGAGCAAACCAGCCACTCTCGCAGCAATATCACCGCACCCTACAATCAGTAACCTATTTTTCATAACCAGTACTTATTAATTTATCTCTCCCCGATGGAGTCTTTCCGAATTACTTTCAGGCCAAGCGGCCACAGCATCACTGCCGAAGCTGGCGAAACGATTCTCGAAGCAGCTTTACGTCACGGATTATCCCTGCCTTACGGTTGCCGTAACGGATCATGCGGTACCTGCAAGGGAAAAATTATACAAGGGATCGTCGATTACGGCGTTTATAGCAACGAGGCATTGACAGAACAGGAAAAAGAACAGCAACTGGCACTTTTTTGCTGTGCCAAGCCACTTTCTGATCTGGAAATTGAGTGTCAGGAAATCGAAGCGGTCAAGGATATCAAAATACGCACCATGCCCTGCCGGGTACATAAACTGGAACATGTCGCATCTGATGTCATGATTATTTACTTAAAATTGCCCACAAACGAGCGGCTGCAATTCCTGCCAGGGCAGTACATTGATATCCTCATGAAAGATGGTCAGCGACGCAGTTTCTCACTGGCCAATGCTCCCGGCAACGACGAATTTTTGCAGCTACATACACGCAATTATGCTGGTGGAGTATTTTCTGAGTACGTTTTTTCTCATATGAAGGAAAAAGATATCCTCCGGTTTGAAGGACCACTGGGGACATTTTTTCTTCGCGATGCGCCCCAAAACGATACTCCTATAATTTTTCTGGCCGGAGGCACTGGCTTTGCCCCTGTAAAAAGCATGCTGGAGCATCTCTTTTATACGGAAAACACCCGCTTCAAACACAACAAAATAAAACTATATTGGGGAGCGCGAAATAAAGATGGTCTCTACTTGAACGATCTGGCCAGAAAATGGGAAAAAGAAAACGAGAATTTTTGCTATGTTCCGGTACTATCCGAGGCACTGCCTGCTGATAACTGGCAGGGAAAAACAGGCCTGGTACATCAAGCAGTCATGGATGATATTGAAACGCTGCTGGATTATCAGGTTTATGCCTGCGGTGCGCCTGTCATGGTCAAAGCTGCTTTTGACAGTTTTACCAGTGAAAGAAACCTGCTTAGGGAGAATTTTTTCTCGGATGCCTTTGTTCCCTCAAAACCCGCCACCACCTGATAAAGCGGGTTTAGCCGATTTGTTTGAGTGCAAAATCCAGCCCTTTACGATAATGCTCACTCGCTGCTTCCTGCTTACCCAGTTTCTCGAATAACTGCGCCAATGCAAGATGTGCCGGGTAACCGGGTTCGATCGACAAACTCGCTTCCAGATAACTTTGTGCCTTACCCCACAATTCTCCATAGGCACAGAGTCTTCCCAACGTCAGCAACAAATCTGCATTATTTGGACACTTTGCAAGCCAGTTCTCCGCTCGTTGTATCTGCCAGCTGACAACACCACTTCGGCAATCTGCATACAACGCAACCAGCTCTGGATAAAGCCCTGCATCCAGTCCGTTTTCAATAATTTTCTGCGCAGTAGCATTGTCCCCCAATGTCATTAATGCTCGAGCAGCCGCAACCGCAATTCTTCCGTCAACTTTTTCCTGCCACGACAGGGTTCCCCAGTATTTCTTTAATGAAACAATATCCTTTGAATTTTTTTTAATATTCTCCAGATGGGCGCGATGCCGCAGTTCATCCACGGCCTCCCTGTCAACAGATGCGCGATTGGTTAATATCCCGGTTAACTCCAGCACGGCGTCCCAGTTCTCAGCCATTTGTTGCGCCTTTAGCTCCAGCAAGAGTACAGCTGTACTTTGCAATCCACCAGAAGAATAAATTGACTGCAAGGCCGCCAGAGCATCACTATGACGCCCCTCATCCAAAAGTAATTCGGCTTTGGCAAGTAATACTAATACCTTATTCGCAGGAGCCTGTTCCCTGGCAGCAGCCAGTAAACGATCGCGCTGCAAATAATCTCTTTGCTGATGTGCCGATCGGGCAGCCACAACCGCATTCAGGGCTTTAGCCGATTGTGCATCAGCAAGTTTGAAAGCTTTTTCCGAAAACTCCAGTGCCTTGTCATAGCGTGCTTCAAAAAACGCCTTTATACCAGACCATGTTAGCAGCTCAACCTTCCTGGTCCGTAATCGCCGGTTTATTCCCGATAACCCTGACAAGATCCGCAGGAGCATATAAAACACAGAAAAAACCGACAGCACCATTATGATGAATGTGTTAAATGCAAGTTCGATTTTATAAGGGGGCACAGTAAACAGGACTGATCCCGTATTGTAGTATGCAGCCAGTACGATGGCCGTCGCTGATGCGAACAATACCAGTATCCATAACACCAGTTTCATTCACCCTCTCCTTTCAGCATAAGTTGGCTATGATGCACAATTTCCAGCGTTTCACCCAGATCCGGTAATTGCGCTCCTGTATTTACATTGATCAAATTTTCCAGTTTCCCCAGAACCTCTTCAACTGGTTGGGCGGCTGTATCAAAATATTTCTGAATCCAATTTTTCGCGGTTTCCACAGCCACAGAAAAATTACCTTCATCCCGAATCAATAAAGCAAGACGTGCCTGCATCAATTGCAATCTGATATTTTCTTTTAGAAGCAGGATTTGTGAAGGAGATAACAGTGAAACTTTCGGATCATTTATTTTTTCAATTTTAACCAGCTGATCAAAATCTTTCTCAATTTCGAGCAGATAGCGAAACCACAAGCGTGGCTCATGTGCATCCTGTTTTTCCAGCAAATCAACCTCTGTCAGACTGCCGTCCATTATCAAAGGAAGATTATCAATCTGTGCAGCAAGCGCCTTAATGCTCCGGTTGATTTCCTGGACATCCAGAGTCGCCAATACCTTAAGCTGCTCAATATTTCCTGTCAGTGATTCATTTAATTTCAGCGCATCAGGCACTACAGCAGATTGCAACAGCTCCTGCGCATATTTTAGTGAATCAAGTGCAGAATGCACATCGCCTGTCAGCTGTAAATAACGATCAGCTGTAACAATAAGCCTTTCAATAGCACCCAGCACCCGAATCTCAGCGTGCTTACTATTATCGCCCGACAGCTCTCCAACCTCAACTACGGATAACCTGTTTGCAGCTTGCAATCTTTCTTCCAGGTGGCTCAGGCGCTGCTCCATTTCTGCCTTTTCAAGCTCAAGTTCAGCAAGTATCCGGCGTGAACGGTTGCTGAAAACATCAGCATCTGCCAGATAGGTTGCAAGAGAACGTTCCATAACAGAAACATGCCCCTGCTTTTCAGCCCATTTCCATAACATGACGGCTACAGCAACCAGCAGGATCAACAATATAAAAACAGCCCAGCGACGAGCTGATCCGGAAGCTGGAGTCTGTATACGTTTATCCATATGATTGAGTGTCATTAGTGCGATTGTATTTTTTCAGAATACTCAAGCAGGCCTTGCACTGTTCCTTCGTCTCCAAGAGGTGTCCGGTATACTTTTTG
>JACTML010000086.1 GCA_014584635.1 Nitrosomonas eutropha
CCTCTGGAGTAACTTCTCAGGCACTGCATACAGCGGGACTGCATATCGGCCAGCAGGTATCACACGCAAAATTCGGGACGGGTACGATCGTAAATTGTGAAGGCAGCGGTTCCGATATGCGGGTTCAGGTGAAATTTAACCAGGCCGGCACAAAGTGGCTTGCGTTAGCCTATGCCAAACTGACTCCTTTGTAGAAAAATCAACTGTTTAACCGAGATATCAAGAGTTGAGTTATTTGGGTTCATTGTTTTCAATCTGATTGATATCTTCCCCGTTTTCACTCGGACTCTGATCAGGTTCGGTACCTTCTTCCTCGTAATGAAAAATATCCTTGTAGCTGAAATAAGCTGAGGCGAATGCAACCGGAAACCATACAATGAAACCCAGTCCGTAAATTACGGCCGGAGATTTTTCAGACAGGCAAAGAAGCTTTTGCGTATGGCGATGAGAGGCGGCATCTTCTCGAAGATAACCAGCATGGGAGTAAACCAGATTGCCATCAGTAACGGGATGGTCAGCAACAGGGAGAACAAGGTGGCAGACAGGATGTCATTCATGACACCAGCCAGCTCGACCTCATTGAATCGCTTGCCATGCAGCCACATGTCGATAGCGGCATCCCCTCCGCGCAGCATAAAGAAACCGGTAATAAGGATATCGCCGACCAGGTAAATTCCGCCGATGGTGACAAGAGAGGCAGTGTATTTTTTGAATCCGTAAAACAGATATTCCAGTTCAAGTTTGCCGCTTAGGTCCAGTTGTCTGCATCCAGCCATAATGCCTGCCACAAAGACGGGTACGGTTAATATGCCGACAAGGCTTCCCAGATATGGAATCAGGCCCAATGTTGTTCCAATCAGCAGATAGGTGAAGCACAGGAAAATCCAGTTAAGAGGCGCCAGGCGAAAAAAGTAAAAGCCGCTTAAGATCCACTGTAATCCCTGCTTGCCACGTACATATCGTGCTTCCATTGTATTTCTCCAGAGTTAGGGGACGCCCGATTAAAATTTTAATTGTTTATAGGGCGTATGTGAAAAGGATAACAGTATCTGTTAGGCTTCAGGTTTGAAAAGAAGGCAACACACCCGCATTGGTCTGATGGTATTCCAGAATTTTTCTGAAGTGATCCGGATCCTTTTGATGTGTTAATTCTCCCGGGCGGGGCAGATAATAATCGTACAGACGCGACAACCAGAAACGCAGTGCGCCTGCCCGCAGCATGGCTGGCCAGGCAAGAGATTCATCTGACGTTAATGGCCGGGTCGCCTGATAGGCGTTCACGAGCGCATGCATGCGTGCTTTATCCATTGCTCCGCTGGTAAGCGTACACCAGTCATTTACAGTAATCGCCAGATCGTATAGCAAGGTATCATTACAGGCAAAATAGAAATCGATGATTCCACCAATACCGTCAGATGTAAATAAAACGTTATCACGGAAGAGATCGGCGTGAATAATTCCCTGCGGCAGGCTGGCAAAACACTGTGCTGTCTGGAATTGTAATTCATTATCAAGCAAATCCTGTTCCGGACGAGAAAGGAAAGGCATGACTGTTTGAGCTGTTGCCTGCCACCAGCCAAATCCACGCGGATTTTTATTTTCACCCGGATAATTGAGTCCTGCCAGGTGCATTCTGGCGAGTATCGTCCCGACCTGAGCACATTGTTCTTCCCGGATTTGGGTCATGGATTGCCCGGGTAAAAAAGTTACGATGGAAGCCGGTTTGTCATTTAGCATACCCAGTAAAGCGTGGCTGTGCGATTCAACAGGCTTGGGGCAGGGAATGCCCTGTTCGGAAAGGTACGCCATCAGGTCAAGGTAAAAGGGTAATTCAGCACGGGTCAGTTTTTCGAACAGGGTGAGAATAAACTTGCCTTGTGTCGTGGTGACAAAGTAGTTCGTGTTTTCTATTCCAGATGAAATACCTTGCAAATCAACCAGTGATCCAAGCGAGTAATTCTGTAGCCAGACGGCTAGCTGCTTTTTGGTAACCGGGGTGAAAACAGACATGAATGAGACATTAAGAAAGCGGTTTGTAAAAGATAAGGTATAACCTGACAGGTTTGCTGAAGCTGTTCAGATTCTGGCAGGCATTACTCAAAAGCGGTAAATTTCCCACATGGGCACACTTATACCTGATCCCATGTCCCCTGGATGCGTCATTCCGGTAGCCCTGCGCCGATTCACGAGGTAATAGGGTTTGCCGATACGGGGCGTGATTTTGATCATGTACAGCTCACCATTGACACGGTATTCCTCAATCATTTCATCTTTTCCTTCGCGAATGGTTATTTCCGGTTCCAGTGATGGATCCAGCTCCAGTTCGGGAGGAAGGCTGCTTTTTTCTTCAGTGGAAGCAGGGGGTTCTGGAGCTTCCGGCAAAGGGATCAGATTATCCGGTTGCGATTTATTTTGTGCAGATGCCGGAGAAGATACCCAGACCAAACTGCTGCAGAGAAATAAAGTAATGACTAACCTCATGCTGGTGTATCCGGGTAGTTGGGGCAAGTTGGTAGCTTTCCGATGAAGTGAGTTTTCAATATCAGAGATTGAGTTGTATGTTACGTTCAGCTGCTGAAGGTTCAAATCCGGAGGTTTCATAGTAACGGAAAATTGCATCAACAACTTGAGCGGGTTCATCGACAATCTGGATGAGGTCCATATCTTCCGGGGAGATAAAGTTATCCTGAATAAGTACCTGGCGGAACCAGTCAATCATGCCTTGCCAGAAATCCGAGCAGACCAGGATGATCGGCATCTTGCGGGTTTTACCGGTCTGAACCAGGGTGAGGGCTTCCATCAGCTCATCCAGCGTGCCGAATCCGCCTGGCATAACGACATAAGCAGTTGCAAATTTGATGAACATGTATTTGCGGGCGAAGAAGTGGCGAAAGGTCTGGCTGATATCCTGATAAACATTGCGGCGCTGTTCATGGGGGAGCTGGATGTTCAGCCCTACGCTGGGAGATTTGCCATAAAAGGCGCCTTTGTTGGCTGCCTCCATAATACCCGGCCCGCCACCGGAAATAACCGAGAATCCGGCATCCGACAATTGTCTTGCGACTGCTTCGGTTAATTTATAATGAGGGTGATCGGGATGGGTTCTTGCGCTGCCGAAAATACTGATGGCAGGCTGGATACATTCAAGCCGCTCTGTGCCTTCAACAAATTCTGCCACGATGCCGAAAACCCGCCAGGATTCTCTGGCCGACCAGGGTTTTTCCAGGGTGAGCGCATCTCCTAATTTTGCTTGTAAACTCATAAAGGTCCTTGTTTGATGAAAACACTTGTGCTGGTCGATGGTTCTTCCTACTTGTATCGTGCCTTTCACGCACTCCCTGATTTGCGTAATCGCCTGAATGAACCTACTGGTGCAATTTATGGCGTGCTGAACATGTTGCGCCGCCTGTATAAAGAATACCGGCCAGATTATAGCGCGTGTGTGTTTGACGCAAAAGGTAAAACATTCCGGGAAGCTATCTATCCGCAATATAAGGCGAACCGCCCGCCGATGCCGGCAGATCTGGTCAGCCAGATCGATCCTTTGTATACCTGTATCCAGGCGATGGGCTGGCCGTTGCTGGTGGAAGAGGGGGTCGAGGCTGATGATGTCATCGGCACGCTGGCCAAACGTGCTGCAAGTGAAGGGGTGCAATGCATCATATCGACGGGTGATAAGGATATTGCGCAGCTGGTTAAGCCGGGTATACAGCTGGTCAACACTATGAACAGCGAATCACTGGATGAAGCGGGCGTTCTGCAAAAATTTGGTGTCACACCTGACCGGATTATCGATTTTCTGGCGCTGGTTGGGGATAGTGTGGATAACGTTCCTGGTGTGGAAAAGGTCGGCCCTAAAACCGCAGTGAAATGGCTTGGCCAGTATGGCTCCCTGGATAACCTGATTGCCCATGCGCATGAAATAAAAGGTGTAGTGGGTGAGAATCTGCGCAAAGCACTGGATTGGCTGCAGGTTTCAAGAGAACTGCTGACAATCAAATGTGATGTACCCCTTGTCGCAGATTGGCCGGATCTGGTTGCGACTTCTCCTGATACTGCCAGGCTGATAACGCTCTATGAGCATCTTGAGTTTCAGAGCTGGTTGCGTGAACTTAAACAGTTCGGCACAGGAGAGAAAACTGATTCGAATGCAGCGATAATGATGGTGGTGGATACTCCATTGTCTGCTGCAGAAACTAACCATGACAAGCGTGACTATCAGATCATTCTGACTGATTCGCAACTGGAAGAATGGTTGACACGATGTGAATCAGCCCGATTGACGTCAATTGACACTGAAACAACCGGTTTAGATCCAATGGAAGCTGAACTGGTGGGTATTTCGTTGTGTGTTGAACCCGGCCAGGCAGCGTACATCCCGTTGGCGCATCAGTATCAGGGAGTACCGGCACAGCTGAATCGAGAACAAGTGCTGCGACGGCTCAAGCCTTGGCTGGAGGATGCGAATAAACTCAAGGTGGGACAAAATCTGAAGTACGACCGGCATATATTTGCCAATCATGGAATCATGCTGAACGGCATTGCGCACGATACATTGCTGCAATCGTATGTGCTGGAATCGCATTTGTCGCATGATCTGGATAGTCTGGCGCGCCGGCATCTGGCGGTTCAGACCATCAGTTATGATGACGTAACCGGGAAGGGCGCAAAACGTATTGGATTTGACCAGGTGGAAATTCAGCAGGCGGGAATGTATGCTGCTGAAGACGCGGATATTCCTCTGCGCTTGCATCACTTTTTATATCCGGTCATCAGCAAGGATACGCATCTTGAGCATATTTACCGGCAGATTGAAATGCCTTTGCTGGAGGTTTTGTTCCGGATCGAGCGCAATGGCGTGTTGCTTGACACGGATCTTTTGCATACCCAAAGCGGTGAATTAACCCGACAGCTGGCTACACTTGAACAGCAGGCCCATGCGCTGGCTGGCCACGCATTTAATCTGAATTCAACCAAGCAGATTCAGGAAATTTTGTTTGGACAGCAAAAATTGCCTGTCATCAAAAAAACTCCGAAGGGTGCGCCTTCCACTGACGAAGAGGTTTTGCAGCGACTGGCTCTGGATTATCCTCTGCCCAGGGTTTTACTGGATTATCGAGGGCTTGCCAAACTCAAATCAACCTACGTTGATAAACTGCCCCAGATGGTGAACCGACAAACCGGCCGTGTACACACTAATTACGCACAGGCAGTTGCGGTGACTGGCCGCCTGGCAAGTAACGATCCCAATTTGCAGAATATCCCGGTGCGCACGCCGGAAGGCAGGCGTATTCGTGAAGCGTTTGTTGCACCGCAAGGCTGGCATATTGTTTCAGCAGATTATTCCCAGATTGAATTGCGCATCATGGCGCATATTTCCCGGGATCCTGGATTGATACAGGCTTTTTCTGAAGGACAGGATATTCATCGTGCAACCGCTGCTGAGGTATTTGGTACTTCTGTTGAACAGGTGAGTGCGGAACAGAGACGTTATGCAAAGGTTATTAATTTCGGACTGATTTATGGCATGTCTGAATTTGGGCTGGCCTCACAACTGGGAATTGATCGCAGTGCTGCGCGTACATTTATTGACCGTTATTTTGCGCGCTATCCGGGGGTGGCTGATTACATGCAACGCACGAGGGATCTGGCAAAGCAGACCGGCTATGTTGAAACTGTCCTGGGAAGAAGGTTGCAGTTACCGGATATCCGCAGTAGTCACCATAATCGTCGAATGGGGGCCGAACGAGCGGCAATCAATGCTCCTATGCAGGGTACAGCAGCAGATATTATTAAACTGGCGATGATTTCAGTGCATCAATGGCTGGAAAAAATGCATCTGCAAAGCAAATTGATCATGCAGGTGCATGATGAATTGGTGCTGGAGGTGCAAGGGGATGAATTACCCTTGATTAAAGAAAATTTGCCCGCATTAATGGAGAACACGCTCAAGCTTGATGTGCCACTGAAGGTGGAAGTTGGTTTTGGAAGGAATTGGGATCAGGCGCATTGATTTTTGTCTGATTATCTTCGTAAAATCAGGACTGTGTCTCTGTTCTTTGAGAATTTTTGTGAAATTTCTTGACTAATAAGAGACATCTATTTAGATTGAGCTGTTATAGAATTATTTATGATTACAAAGGAGGGTATTTACAGATATGGATATTGCATCGGTATTGTCAACCGGGCTTATTGATCTGCCGTGGTGGGGATATATTGTTGTGGCACTGGTCCTTACTCATATAACGATTGCCAGCATTACCATCTTCTTGCATCGTCACCAGGCTCACCGTGCATTGGAACTGCATCCCATCCCCAGCCATTTTTTCCGTTTCTGGCTATGGCTGACATCGGGCATGGTAACTAAAGAGTGGGCAGCTATTCATCGCAAACATCACGCAAAATGTGAAACTGTAGATGATCCCCACAGTCCGCAGATTTTCGGAATCAAAAAGGTGCTGTCTGAAGGAGCAGAACTCTATAAGATTGAGGCCAAAAACAAGGAAACACTTGAACGTTACGGGCACGGAACCCCGGATGACTGGATGGAACGCCACGTGTATACCAAGCACAGCGTGGCAGGTATTGTATTAATGCTGATTATCAATGTAGTGCTATTTGGATCGATTGGTTTAACAATCTGGGCTGTGCAAATGATGTGGACGCCGATATTTGCAGCGGGTGTCATCAACGGCATCGGTCACTACTGGGGGTATCGCAACTTCCGTCCGGAAGATGCGAGTACCAATATCAGCCCATGGGGAATATTGATTGGCGGGGAAGAGCTGCACAACAACCATCACGCTTATCCAACTTCAGCCAGGTTATCCAACAAATGGTATGAATTTGATATTGGCTGGATGTATATCCGGATACTGGAGATGATGGGACTGGCACGAGTGAAGAAAACAGCTCCCAAGCTGCAGCTGAACAAAGCTAAAACTCAGTGTGACCTGGAAACGTTACAGGCAGTTATTTCTCATCGTTACGAAGTATTGGCGAAATATACCAAATCGCTGAAAGTTGCATTTAAAAGCGAGCTGTCTTCGTTGCAGCAAGCTGCGATTGAGCTGGGTGTCGACGGTTCAACTTTAAGGAATTGGATACTGGCTGATGCGAAAACCCTGAAGGAAGAGGAGCGTAGCAAGCTGGATCAAGCGTTGAGTCATACCCAGAAGCTGGATACGCTTTATCGGATGAGAGAAGAGCTATCTTCGATATGGGAGCGGTCAGCAGCTACCAAGGATGAACTGCTCAAGCAGCTTGAAGACTGGTGCCGTCGTGCAGAAGAGAGCGGTATCGAGTTTCTAGAGAATTTTTCACGCAGATTGAGATGCTATGCGTAGCTTTTTTCTTTTTACCTGAGAAGTATAAGTCAGGCAATAAAAAACCCGCGAGAAGCGGGTTTTTTATTGCCTGCTGTACACAACACAAGCCACACAAAAATCCAAAAACGTATTATTTGAGCTTTGTTTCTTTGTACGTAACGTGCTTTCTCGCAACCGGATCAAATTTTTTGAGCTCCAGTTTTTCCGGATTCGCGCGCTTGTTCTTGGTTGTGGTATAAAAATGACCAGTGCCTGCTGAGGATTCCAGTTTTATCTTTTCACGCATAAATACACCTTTTTTGGTTCGTCGTCTTGCTGAGAGTCAATCAGATACGTTCTCCGCGCGCACGCATGTCGGCAACAACTGAATCAATACCATTTTTATCTATGGTACGTAACGCAGCATTGGTAAGACGCAAACGTATCCAGCGATTCTCACTTTCCAGCCAGAAGCGGCGTGACTGAAGGTTGGGCAGAAAGCGGCGTTTGGTTTTATTGTTTGCATGTGAGACATGATGGCCGCTCATGGGTCGTTTCCCCGTGACTTGACATACACGCGCCATGTTACTAACTCCTGTCGTTAAAATACTGAAGCCTTATATTATAGCTTGTAAAGATATGTTTTTTCAATTTAAATCAAGCCTCGTTCTGCGAATGAAACCGTTTCGTTCCTGCCGATAATAAAATGATCAAGTACTTTTACATCCACCAGTGCCAGTGCCTGTTTGAGCGACTGAGTTAGTACTTCATCTGCTTTGCTGGGCTCAGCCACTCCGGAGGGATGGTTATGTGCAAAAATCATGGCGGCAGCATTATGAAACAAGGCACGTTTGACTACTTCACGAGGATAAACACCTGCCTGGGTGAGTGTTCCACGGAATAATTCCTCGGTAACAATAGTTCGATGTCTGGTATCCAGAAAAATACCCAAAAATACTTCATACGGTTTTTCTCCCAGACTAAGCTGAAGATAGTGGCGCACGGATTGTGGTGAATCCATAATATTCCCGCTTTTAAGTTCCTCTGCAAGTGCGCGCCTGGCCATTTCCATGACCGCCTGCAATTGTGCAAACTTTGCGGGCCCCATGCCGGGTAGTTCACTGAATTCGTGTAAATTTGCCGCGCACAATTTTGTGAGGCTGCCAAAGTGGATCAGCAGATTGCGCGCCAGCTCGACCGCACTTTTCCCGGTGATGCCGGTACGCAGAAAGATAGCCAGGAGCTCTGCATCGGAAAGTGCAGCCGCACCTTTCGCGATTAGCTTTTCGCGGGGACGCTCGGTTTCCGGCCAGTCTGAAATTGCCATATTTGCGTGAATCCTGTAAAAGTATGTGTTGAATTGGTAGTACGTAATATGGATGAACGGCCATTCCGGATAAAAATAAACAGTTGCCTGTTTTTGTTAAAGAATTTGTCTGTAAAGTTATTGTTATGATGTCAACCTGTTCGCTTGCGGGAAAACGTTTGTTATTGGGCGTAACAGGTGGTATCGCGGCCTACAAGGTGGCAGAACTGGCCAGATTGTTCATGCGGGAGCAAATGGAAGTTCAGGTTGTAATGACTGAATCCGCGTGTCGGTTTGTTGGTACAACTACTTTTCAGGCGCTGACAGGCAGAAAAGTATTTACCGAGCTATGGGATGCTGATATGGCAAACAGCATGGCGCATATCAACCTTTCCCGGGAGGTGGATGCAATTTTGATTGCACCAGCAAGCGCGAATTTCATTGCCAGAATTGCACACGGCCTGGCTGATGATTTGCTTTCCACGCTTTGTCTCGCACGAAATTGTCCATTGCTGATAGCGCCTGCCATGAATCTGCAAATGTGGGAAAACGCTTCAACCCAACGTAATATAGCTGCCCTGCAACAGGATGGAATAACAGTACTCGGACCGGATAATGGTTACCAGGCGTGTGGAGAAACCGGAGCGGGACGCATGTTGGAACCAGAAGATTTGCTGGCTGCGATGCGTGTCTTTTTTCAGCCGAAATATCTTAATGGCAAACGGATACTGATGACAGCGGGCCCGACTTTCGAGGCAATAGATGCGGTGAGAGGATTGACCAATCGAAGCTCCGGAAAAATGGGGCTGGCTATGGCACAAGCGGCGCTTGAAGCCGGTGCGCAAGTAACATTGGTCTATGGTCCGATTTGTTTGCCATTACCGGCTGTCCACAAGCTTGTTCCTGTTATCAGTGCTGAAGAAATGTTTACTGCGGTCAGGAACGAAGTAGAAGGCAATGATATTTTTATTAGTGTGGCAGCAGTTGCAGATTATCGTCCGGCTGAACAGCATTCTTTCAAACTGAAAAAAACGGCAGCAGATATTACGCTGACTTTGACACCCAATCCGGATATTTTGCAATATGTGGCCAATTTGCCTGCCCCCCCTTTTTGCGTAGGATTTGCAGCAGAAACAGATTCGGTTGAACGTTACGCGGAAGAAAAGAGAAAGAGGAAAAAATTACCACTGATTGTTGCCAATAATGCTGTTGAGGCAATAGGGTCAAATGAAAGTGTCCTGACTTTACTGGATGATGACGGGATACGTCGTTTATCTGAAGCCGACAAGAACGTTCAGGCTCGGCGGGTAATGGCGCATATCGCCCGCCTCTATAAGAAATTAAAGGACAATTAATCGAATGAAACACGTTGATATCAAGCTGCTTGATTCCCGGCTGAAGGATTGCTTGCCTGATTATGCTACGCCCGGATCAGCCGGGCTGGATTTACGGGCTTGTATTGATGAATATATCGTGATTCATCCTGGCGAAACATTTCTGGCGCCTTCCGGAATAGCTGTTCACCTGGCTGATCCCGGTTTTGCTGCTATGGTATTGCCGCGCTCCGGTTTGGGACATAAGCATGGAATTGTTCTGGGCAATCTGGTGGGGTTGATCGATTCAGATTATCAGGGACAAATTCTGGTTTCCCTCTGGAATCGAAGTCAGACAGCATTCACTTTGGAACCATTGGAGCGTATTGCTCAGCTGGTTATCGTGCCCGTCATTCAGGCCAGTTTTAATATCGTAGATGATTTCCAGCCGAGTCAACGGGGTGAAAAGGGATTTGGCAGTACTGGTAAATGCTGAGAATTTTTCTGGCTGTATTGTTGATAATCAATGGGTTGAATTTATCCCATGCTGGAGAGGGAAAATTATCAACCGTAAAGCTCAGTATTCTGGATCATATAATTGTGGCAGAAGTGGCGGATACTGCTTCGGCTCGGATGACAGGACTCATGCATCGAACACACCTGCCGGAAAACAACGGTATGCTTTTTGTTTTTCCGGAATCAGGCATCCACTGTATGTGGATGAAAGATACGGCGCTTCCTTTGAGTGTGGCCTTTGTGGATGAAACCGGAAAGATCATTAATCTTGCTGAAATGACTCCTGAAACCCTCACGCCCCATTGTGCGGCCAAGTCAGCGCGCTATGCGCTGGAGATGAATGGTGGCTGGTTTAGAAAGAGAAAAATCAATATTGGAAATAAGGTGATAGTAATATCCCCGGAATTAATTGACTCCTACAGGTAGCGGCGTAAAATCGCCAGCAAGGTTGATGGCTCTTCTACATAACAGTCACGATAATTGGGTCGACTAAGTGCGAATATCGACCGACTGCTGCTGAAGATAGCCGAAAACATCCCATCAGCTGAAATTGAAAGCTCTTCCCTGTCGACAATAGACGCGTCAGGCTATGTTGGCCCGGCGTAAACTAACGACCCAGAGAAACAGAAGCGGGTCATCATGCGACAAAGCAGTAATTTGGATGCACTGCGGAATAAATGCCAGACAAACCACCTAGAGGTAATTTTATGAAAATCAGCAAGCTAATTGCAACTGCCGCTGTGGCCCTTGTTTTTTCACCAATTGGTAGTGTGCCAGCTTATGCTCAGGAAGCGGGAACCGTTACTCCAAATTTTGCAGCTGCTATCCCCAATATTCCCGGTAAATCATTGATCGCCGTTGAAGTGGAGCTTGCTCCAGGTCAGGTTGGCGATCCACATATGCACGCAGATTCGGCATTTATCTATGCCTATGTCGTTTCGGGTGCCATTGAGTCAAAGGTAGATAACGAAGAAACCCGCATTTACCATGCTGGAGAAAGCTGGTCTGAGCGCCCTGGAGCTATCCATGCAATCAGTCGCAACGTAAGCCAAACTGAACCTGCCAAGCTGCTCGCCGTTTTTATCGTCGACTCAGATGACAAAGAAATGGTCAAACCTGTCAAATAAAGCGGTGGTACAGGTACGGGTCAGTAAAATTCGATACCCATAAGGACGTACTGAATAATGTTGCCTGATCTTGGTAACGCAGGTAATTATTCGGAGCTATCCATAATAGCTTTCTGCATTGCACGGTGCGTTTACTCAACAGAGAACAGAGATTCCATGACACGGAAAACTGACAACCAGTCAGTACATATGAGATCTGATATCTGTCTGGCAAATGCGGCAGCTGCTGACGTGATGCCGATCTCATCGCATACCGGGTAGCATGCCTTTGACTGCGCGCATCATTTTTGCCATGCCTCCCTTGTTCATCATTTTCATCATCTTGCGTGCCTGTTCAAATTGCGTA
>JACTML010000110.1 GCA_014584635.1 Nitrosomonas eutropha
AACAAGAGATCAGCAGTACAAACAGACGATATTTCCTTTATTTGCATATAACTTGTCAGTTTTTATTGAAAAACTCTCCAATTAATTACCAAAAACGGATGTAACTATGTTTACCCAGAAAACTACTCATCTAGGTACTGCCTTCAGACAATATTTTAAAATCGTGCCCGCACTTACCAAAGAACTAAAATATGAGGCTTATCGTATTCGCCATTCTGTTTACTGCGAAGATCTGCAATTTGAATCTTCACGCCCTGATGGATTTGAAACAGATGAATATGATATCCATGCACTACACTTACTGATCCGGAATATTCAGCAGGATACGTTTACTGGCTGCCTTCGTATTATTACGCCACCGACTGATAGTCCCGACTGGCTTTTACCGTTTGAGAAAACCTGTGCAGATACGCTGAATCGCGCCATTATTGATCCCGTAAAATTACCCAGAAAACAAATTGCTGAAGTTTCCCGCCTTGCAGTCATTTCCTCATTTCGTCGCAGAAAGGGAGAAACCAACAGCCCTGTCAACCTCACCGAAAACGATTTTAATTCCGGCCCGGTGTCACGCTTTCCTTATATTCCGCTGGGGCTTTATTACGGCGCGGTTGAGTTGGCACGCTTACATAACATCAAGCTACTCTTTCTGCTTACGGAGGAGCGCCTGGCTAATCACTTCAACAAATTAGGAATCAAAATTGAATTTATTGGCGCTCCTACCAGTCATCGCGGTATACGGTTCCCATCGATGGTTGATGTCAGCAAAACAGTGCTTAACCTGCGACCTATTATTCGCCCCCTTTATCAGGCAGTTGCACGAGATATTCAAACAGGTATGCGCAAGGCGGGCCAACTACCGGAAAGCCCTGCTTCGACTAATTTCCACGCTCCAAATCGTGCAGCACGCTGAAGCAAAAATCATCAGGCAGTTCTACTTTCTCAGCGTTTAAACCTATTTTACGACTCACCTCCCAAATACTAATCCTTCTGCAATCGGGTAGCCGGCCCCTATCCGGTTGCAGGAATTTCATGCAAACACCCTGTCTTGAATAACCCAATATTTGCTGCCACGTCTGTAGCATTGTTGTTTGAATTTGCCCCAACCACCACACCCACTGCCACCCCTCAATCAGTATTATTTTCCAAAATTTTGCGAATAATTCCCATTATTACTCTTGATCGCAATTGATATCAGTTATATTCTTGCGTACTTTGGTCGCGGACAAACCAAGTAAACATACAATGAATCTCAGATTATCTGTACTGCCCGCTTTAATCGCATTATTCAGTTTGCTCTTCCCGCCCCTCGCCAATGCGCAGAAACTCATTCTTTACATGGACACCATCACCAAGCAGGTTTACGCGGAGCCTGGGGAAAACAGAATCAAGTTAGGTGTGTTTCAGCAGGTGGAGGAGGAAGTCACTACCGCGCAACCCGAATCAAATACGCCGGCAACCAGGCATGTTGAGAGTCATACAACAAAGAATGCTGAACAGCACACGACAGCCGCCCAACCTGAACAGGCGGCGAAAGTTACGGAATCTTCCACAGAAAAATCTGTGGCAGAAAAAAAATGGTACGACAGGGTTGACGTTAAGGGCTATACGCAATTCCGCTACAGCAGGAGTTTGTGGGGAGACAAAAACGATATTTCCTACTGGCAGGATCGGTCAGTTGATCCCGATAATTCTTTTCTGATCAAGAAAGCACGTCTGGAGCTTTTTGGTGATGTCACTGACTATCTGAGTGTAAAGTTTCAGACTGATCTGGTCAGCACGCCTTCCGGATCCACCTCAACCCATTTTCTGCAGCTGAAGGACGCGTATGCGGATATTTTTCTCGACAAGAAAAAAGAGTTTTGGGTCAGAGTCGGACAATCCAAGGTTCCCTACAGTTTTGAAAAACTGCAATCCAGCGCGCAACGTCTTGCTTTGGATGAAAGCGATGTACTTAGCAGTTGCTGCGGGCGCGACATCGGCGCCTTCTTTTACTGGACACCCGGCTACATTCATGATCGCTTCAAAACAATCAAGGCACAAAACCTGAAAGGCGCCAGTGATTACGGCGTGGTAGCACTGGGTGTTTACAGCGGACAAGGAGCCAATCACCTGGAAATGAATGATTCGGTACACCTGGTTGGTCGCCTTACCTACCCCTTTCAGTTTGAGAACGGCCAATTTTTTGAGGCCGGCGTCCAGGCTATTCATGGACGCTACGTTCCATCGGTTGGCCTCAATGCATCCGGATTTACTCCCACTTTGGATGCGCCCAAAAAAGGTTTCAAGGATCAGCATGTTGGCGTACACGCCATCCTGTATCCGCAACCATTCGGGCTGCAAGCGGAATGGAACTGGGCGCGCGGCCCGCGCCTGAATGAAAGCCAGACCATGCTTGAAGATACTTCCTTCAATGGCGGCTACGTTCAGGCGATGTATAAAGTGGACAAGTTTTTCTGGGGAACCCTGTTCCCTTTCGTAAGATGGCAATATTTTGACGGTGCATTGATGTTGGAGCGCAACACCCCCAAAGACCGGGTGAAAGATCTGGAACTCGGACTGGAATGGCAAATCCTGCCGGAAATTGAAATTACCGCTGCCTACCACATGATGAATCGCACCAACACAAAAAGCGCCTCTTACGAACGATTCAAAACCGACGTCCTGAGATTTCAGCTGCAGTGGAGCTACTTTTAGAAAATTACTGTATAAATCCAGTTACACTGGTTGAACTTCATAGGACAAAGTTGTGCAGAGATTCCTTGGTTTATTTCCCAGGCGGCATATCTTCAACAGTGGTTTTCAAACTGATTGATTGGCAGCCTGAACATGGAGCTTCAATCCGAGCGCCTTGACAACTTTCATGATGGTGGAAAATTCCGGGTTCCCTTCTCCGGATAACGCTTTGTAAAGACTCTCCCGGCCAAGACCAGTGTCGTGAGCAAGTTGAGCCATGCCACGCGCACGGGCAATATTCCCCAACGCTTTAGCAATGTAGGCAGCATCATCATCCGCTTCTTGCAAACAGGCATCAAGATAAAGAATTATGTCTTCCTCGGTTTTCAGGTATTCAGCACTGTCCCAGCGACGCAGTTTTACTTTATTCATTGTTTACCCTCAATTTTACGAGCAAGTTCAAGTGCTGTCTTGATGTCCTGTTGTTGTGCAGCCTTGTTTCCACCTGCCAGCAGCACAAATATTTCCACGCCTATCTGTTTAAAATAGACCCTGTACCCAGGGCCCGTGTGGATACGCATTTCCGATACACCTTCTCCTATTGGGCCACAATCACCCCAATTGCCATCTTCTGCACGGTCAATCCGTGCCTGGATTCTGGCTTTGGCTGTACGATCCTTCAGACTGCCAAACCAGCTGTCAAAAACTTCAGTGGTCTGGATTATATTCATACACAAATAGTATCCCGCAAGACACGGTTTACCAAGCGGACATCCTGAAGATAAAAGTTATTCTGAAAGAACAGATTACGGCGAACAATACACTACCTGATGAGACAGATCACAAATCCTGCACAATACGGGTATCGTTTCACACGTCGTCCCGATTAAAAACTTCGTCAATCCCGAAAGTTACGAAACTGTAAAGGCAGCTCTGTAATTCCGGTTTTAACCAGCTGGATTGTTTCCTGTAGTATGTCCCGCTTTGCGCCGGTTACCCGCACGACATCTCCCTGAATACTTGCCTGAACTTTAAGTTTACTGTCTTTGATCAGCTTGACAATTTTTTTGGCGAGATCGCTTTCCACTCCGGTTTTAACCGTGATTTTCTGCTTGACCTTGTTACCGCTTATTTTTTCAACCGATCCTTTATCCAAGCAGCGCACGTCGATCTCGCGCTTGGTGAATCTGGCTACCAGAATATCCATTACCTGGCCAAGTTTGAATTCATCATCAGCAAAAAGATAGAGTTCGTAGTCATTCTGTTCGGCACGCGCGTCCGATCCCTTGAAGTCAAAGCGTGCAGAAACTTCTTTGTTCAGTTGATCAACCGCATTGCGAATTTCCTGTTTATCAACTTCAGAAACGATATCAAATGAGGGCATAATTTTTCCAACCTGATGAAAGAATTACCAGTGCAGATAAAACATGGCTTTTGCCAGAATAACAATTACCAGCACGTGAAAGAAAACGCTCAAGTGCAAACGCTTTGATCGCCGGCTGTTCAGCAAGCCGCGTTTCCGCAATATCATGGCGCTTACAAAATGGCCGAAAACACTGATTGCCAGGATGATCTTAATACTTAGCAGCAAGCCAAAACTGCTGGTTAACGGTTGCGCCAAAGCGGCCTGGTGCTGCCAGGCCATTGCGATCCCGGCGGAATAGAGTATCAGGAGCACCCAGGGCATAATGCGAACGGCCCGGTTACCAATGGCACGTTCGACCTCGCGCATTATTTCACGTGGCAGGTGTTTGCGTATCCCTTCCAGCATTATCACTTCAAAAAACACGGTTCCTGCAAAAGCAATTGCAGCCAGCAGATGCAACGTTATCAGCAAGCCATAGTTCATTGTGTGCCGCCTATGTTATTGATTATTAATGTGGTCGTACCGGAACATTTCCCGGCTTCATCACTGGGAGAGACTGATCTGCGCGCGGACGAATCAGTATCGGGACAAATCGCCAGAGATAAAGCACAAAGGCCAGTATCCAGATGGCAGCCGAGCCATGCAGCAAACCTGATGTATAAGGCGTTGGTAACAATGCTGCCAGTCGCAGTATGGCGGCCGTAATAACCAGCACGTATAAAATAACCATGCTGCGATCGGTACGCAATGGACGCCCCAGGTGACCCAATGCGGTACGGGTTACCATACCGATGATCAGCACGGCAAAACCTGCTACGCCAATTGTATGCACCGGCCAGGCTGCGCGTGAAATCCAGCCTGCTGAATAAACAGCTGCAATCAACAAGCCCATTCCCAGCCCGGCATACCCTGCATAGAGAATCCATAACAACGGCACTTGTCGAACAGCCCATGGTTTCCAAGAAAACAGTTGCCAGAGCGCCAGGATGCCGGCTACCGTCAGCGCAGCAGCTGCCGCCAGATTCCACCCCGGCAACAGGAACGCAACCGCGAAAATACTCGCTGCCAGTTGCCACTGGCCGCTGCCAGTCAGCATTGGAATCGTCAAACCCTGTACTGCCCGCATGGCAAAAAAAGGAATTACCCGGCGCGCAATCAGCAGTGCGATGATCGCCATGCACAGCAACCCGGCGTAAAAACTCTTCATCAGCAAGGCATAATCGCCCGCCTGTGTAAACCATAGAAACAGGCCATCAGCAACACCCAGCCCCAATACAAGCAGCGGTATACCATAGTTGCGTTGACTGCTTTTCCGGTAAATAACCCGCCCGACTGCCGCAGCTGCCAGACCGAAAAACAACAGTTCACAGAGCGCAGCGATACCAAATGCGGTTGATCCTGGTATCAAGAAACCCGCTCGCGCCACAATCCATAACAGCGTTAATCCACCCAATGCGCGGCCATGCAACGGATTGATGCCTGTCCAGTTCGCACTGGCGGTAAACAGAAATCCGACGGCGATAGTCGCTACGAAACCCCATAACATTTCATGCGCATGCCAGAGCATGCCGGCAAGCATGCCTGTCAGCCACTGAGGCGCATATATCCACAGCGCAACTGAAATAGCCGCCCAGGAACAACCTGCAATATAAAGTGGCCGAAACCCCAGGCTGAGAAAAGCAGCCCATTGTGGCGCCGGCTGCCGCCGTTTAATTTGTAACGATTCAACCATGAGACAACCCCGTAGGCATCACACCGGGATGATGGTTGATCTGATAACCCATCCACAAACTGCGGGCGATGCGATCAGCCATTGTGCAGGCCTGTTCAGCCATGGCCTGATTGGATTGTTCGGCTGCCGTTTTATGGAATAGCCGGAGCCATTGCTGAAACAGCTCAGCACTCAAATCAGGCAGGGCTATGTGTTTGGGCATGGGTGTGCCGTTGAAACGATCCGTGCCGCGCAGAATGGATGACCAGAAATCCACCATTCTGACCAGATGCACGCTCCAGTCATCAATATGCGCATCAAAAACAGGGCCAAGCATTTCATCTTCTCGCACCCGGGCATAGAAAGCATGGATCAGGCGTGTAATATCTTCTTCAGTACACAACGCGGGATCAGGCATGGATACTTCTCCTGAGCAGAATATTTATAAGATTGATTTTGGGTGTATCTTATATCCGAATATCTCAACAAGCCAGTGCATGATGCATCAATCATAACGAAATGCAGCAGTATTTCAGGATTTTTCCAGTGTTGCCTGCTGATCGGTAGTGATACGATTCAGCATCAGAAGTAATCCCAGGACGACCGGATCGTCAGAAACTGGTAGCATAAAGTTCATATTTTGACAAACAAAAATCCGGAAAACCTCAGCAACTGACCACCCAGCTTATTGTTTTACGAGAAAACCATGCAGAAAAAAATTTATCTCATTGCCGGCGCACGGCCTAATTTTATGAAAATTGCACCTATTGTTCGTGCGCTACAGCAACAGGATAAGCTGACTTATAAAATCGTTCATACCGGCCAGCACTATGATCGGGAAATGAACGATGTGTTCTTTGAGGAACTGGGCATCCCGCAGCCGGATATCTTTATGGCAGCGGGAGGCGGCAGTCACGCGCAGCAAACAGCCAAAATAATGGTCGCCTTCGAGGAATATTGCCAGGCAGAGCGCCCGGATGCGGTGCTGGTGGTGGGAGACGTCAATTCAACCCTGGCCTGTTCGATTGTCGCCAGAAAGCTGCAGATTCCGGTCGCGCATGTTGAAGCCGGGTTGCGCAGCGGGGATATGCGCATGCCGGAAGAAATCAACCGACTGGTAACAGACAGTATTACAAACTGGTTTTTTGTCACTGAGCCCAGCGGGCAACAGCATCTTCTCCAGGAAGGCAAGCCAGCATCCGCCATCCACTATGTCGGCCATGTCATGGTGGACAATCTGCTCTATCAGGTAAAACAGCTTGCCCAGGCCAATACTGATGACTTTGAAACCAGCTCGTTTAAAGCATCATTGGAGAAACGTCCATACGGGGTAGTTACCCTGCATCGCCCCAGCAATGTGGATCAGCCTGAAACACTGCAGCGCATCAGCCAGGCACTGAAACAAATTGCTAGACAGCTTCCGCTCATTTTCCCGGCACACCCGCGTACGCAAAACAACCTGAAAAAATTCAATATTGAACTGGGGCCCGATATTACCCTGATCGGCCCGCAGGCTTACATGCCTTTCCTCCATCTCTGGAAAGATGCCACCGTTGTTTTGACTGACAGCGGCGGCCTGCAGGAAGAAACGACAGCCTTGGGCGTACCTTGTATTACCATCCGGGAAAATACCGAACGCCCGGTTACTGTAGATGAGGGAACCAATACACTGGTCGGAACCGATCCGGCGCGAATACAATCCGCTGTGGATGATATTTTACAGGGACGCGGCAAGCAGGGTCGCCGGCCAGATTTATGGGATGGCAACGCCGCACAGCGTATTGTGGAAATACTGACCAGAGAGCTGGAACAGCCTCAACATTAAACTATCGCCGTTAATAAAAACACATCTTTGCTTCACACTATGTCTGATACCCGCACACAACACGCGCTTACTCCCGTCATTCTTTCCGGCGGTTCCGGCACGCGATTATGGCCACTTTCACGCCAGCAGTACCCCAAGCAGTTACTGCCACTGGTTGATCAGCATTCTTTGCTGCAGGAAACAGTCAATCGTCTGGATGGTTTGAATAACATTGTTATCCAGCCTCCCATCATCGTGAGCAATGAAGAATACCGCTTTGTAATCGCTGAACAATTGCGACGCATCGGCAAAACCGGAAAAATCATCCTTGAACCGTGCGGAAGAAATACTGCACCTGCTTTGACGATTGCGGCGCTGGCTGCTCTGCAGGCGGGAGATGATCCCATCCTGCTGGTTATGCCTTCTGATCATGTCATAACCGATACTGCCACTTTTCAAAACGCTGTTTACAAGGGCATGCTGCTTGCTGAAAGCGGCATGCTGGTGACTTTCGGCATTACTCCCGACTCTCCGGAAACCGGTTACGGCTACATTCAGCATGGGGCACCACTGCATGAGCCCGGTACCTTCCAGATTGTCCGTTTCGTTGAAAAACCGGATCTGGCTACCGCACAAAACTATCTGCAGGAAGGCTCCTACTTATGGAACAGCGGTATGTTCATGATGCGCGCCTCTGTCTGGCTTGCTGCGATTGGTGCTTGTCGCCAGGATATTCTGGAAGCCTGCCGCGCTGCGTGGCAACCGGAATCTGTGGATGGCGATTTTCACCGGATCGATAAAGCTGCTTTTGCTGCCTGCCCGGCTGATTCCATTGATTATGCGGTGATGGAAGCGCTTCCTTCTCATCCGGATACCTTGCCACCGGGCGCAATCATTCCGCTGTCTGCCGGCTGGTCGGATATTGGTGCGTGGGATGCATTGTGGCAAACACTGCCGAAAGATGGCTCCGGCAATGTTGTCCGGGGAGATGTGCTGTTGCATGGCTGCCACGATACGCTGGCGTTTTCCGAACACCGGCTGGTTGCCTGTATCGGTGTGGATAACGTAGTGATTGTGGAAACTTCTGACGCGATTCTGGTTGTAAATCAGGATAAAACTCAGGAAGTCAAACATATTGTTGATACCCTGAAACAGAGAAACCGACCAGAAACCCGCTCACATCGCAAAATATACCGTCCATGGGGCTGGTACGATTCGGTTGATACCGGTGAACGGTTTCAGGTCAAACGAATCGTCGTCAATCCCGGCGCCGCATTATCACTACAGATGCACCATCATCGCGCCGAGCACTGGATTGTCGTGCGGGGAACGGCACAGGTTACCCGAGCAGATAAGACTTTTCTGGTTAGCGAAAACGAATCCACCTTTATCCCGCTGGGGACAGCACACCGGCTGGAAAATCCGGGGCGCGTGCCACTGGAGATGATTGAAGTTCAATCCGGTTCTTATCTAGGAGAAGATGACATTGTCCGGTTTGAGGATAAATACGGCAGAAAGGAGCACCAGGAATAATCCATACCCTGTAATTTTGTTCGTCTTCGTTCATACTTGCAGTCAAGTATAATGATGTTTTCAAGTGATTTTTAAAGGAGAAAGACATGCCGATCTATGAGTATGCCTGCCATGCATGTGGATTGGAAAAAGAACACCTGCAGAAAATGAGTGATCCGCCGATTGAGCAATGCCCTGCCTGTGGCAGTACGGATTATGTCAAGAAAGTTTCCGCAGCAGGTTTTCAGCTGAAAGGAACCGGATGGTATGTCACAGATTTCCGGAACAAACCCCAATCCGGCTCAAAATCAAAGGAAGAATCCGGTAAAAAATCCGATAATGCGGATAAAACAGCGGTCAGTACGGCAAATGACAGCCCGGCTGCAACAACGACTGCCACCACATCTGCGACGACAACCGCTTCTTCAGCAGATTAATAACACGCTCTGACAGGATTTTGACACGATAACCCGGCCAACCCGTTTTTACATTCAACCAACATCAACTTATGCGTACTGACTATTGCGGCGCCATCAACACACGTCATCTGGGTAGAACAATCACTTTATGCGGCTGGGTACATCGTCGGCGCGATCACGGCGGAGTTATTTTTATTGATCTGCGTGACCGCGAAGGAATCGTGCAAGTCGTTTGCGATCCTGATAATGCGGCTGCCTTTTCGGTTGCGGAAAAAATCCGTAACGAATTCGTGCTGGGAGTCACCGGTACGGTACGCCACCGCCCGGAAGGCACGGTCAACCACGGCATTCCCAGCGGCGGGATCGAAGTTGTGGTTAATACCATTGAAATTCTGAATCCTTCGCTCACCCCTCCTTTCCAGATGGATGACGACAACCTGAGCGAAGCAGTCCGGCTGGAATACCGTTATCTGGATTTGCGCCGTCCGGCGATGCAGCACAACATCCGATTGCGCCACAGAGTAACCATGACGGTACGCACCTTTCTTGATCAGCACGGTTTTATTGACGTGGAAACACCCATGTTAACCAAATCCACGCCGGAAGGCGCGCGCGATTATCTGGTACCGTCACGCGTCAACGCCGGCTGCTTTTTTGCGCTCCCGCAATCCCCGCAGTTGTTCAAGCAGCTGTTGATGATATCCGGGTTCGATCGTTACTATCAGATCACCCGCTGTTTTCGCGATGAAGATCTGCGCGCGGATCGCCAGCCTGAATTTACCCAGATCGATATTGAAACCTCCTTCCTGCAGGAAAACGACATCATGGGTCTGATGGAGGACATGATTCGTCGCCTGTTTGCTGATGTAATCAATGTCGATCTGCCTGACCCCTTTCCCCGAATCAGCTACGCTGATGCCATGTTCCGCTACGGATCAGACAAACCCGATTTACGGGTATCGCTGGAACTCACGGAATTGACTGATTTGATGCAAGCTGTTCCCTTCCAGGTATTTCGTGATGCCGCACAAAAACCAGGAGGACGGGTTGCTGCACTACGAATACCCGGTGGCGGCGAACTGTCGCGCAAGGAAATCGATGAATATACCCAGTTTGTTGGAATTTACGGCGCAAAGGGGCTGGCCTACATCAAGATCAACGATCTGACCAAGGGTATGGAAGGGCTGCAATCACCCATCCTGAAATTCCTGCCTGAACCTGTTGTGCAATCCATCCTTGAGCGCACCCGGGCACAAAATAACGATCTGGTATTTTTCGGTGCGGATAAGGCCAAGGTTGTCAACGACGCGCTGGGAGCATTGCGTGTCAAAATCGGACATGAGCGTGGTCTGGCTACAAATTCGTGGCAACCCCTGTGGGTTGTGGATTTTCCAATGTTCGAATGGGATGAGGAAGAAAAACGCTGGCAAGCTTTGCATCACCCCTTTACCTCCCCCAGCCAGGGACACGAAGATTTCCTGGCAAACGATCCGGGCAAGGCACTTTCCAGAGCGTACGACATGGTGCTGAATGGTATGGAAATTGGCGGTGGTTCCATTCGTATTCACCAGCAGGACGTGCAGAGCAAGGTATTCCAGGCATTGAATATCTCGGACGAGGAAGCAAGGCTGAAATTCGGTTTTCTGCTGGATGCCCTGCAATATGGTGCTCCTCCGCATGGCGGCATCGCCTTTGGTCTCGATCGTATCGTTGCCATGATGACCGGTGCGGACTCTATTCGTGATGTCATTGCTTTCCCCAAAACACAACGCGCCCAGGATCTGCTGACGCAGGCACCCAGTACTGTTGAAGAAAAACAATTACGCGAACTGCATATCCGTTTGCGCAAAACCGGCAGCACAACCGATTAGCCGGGATTGATCTGTTGCAAGCCTATAAAATACCGGTATCGGTTCTTGTCATTATTCACACCTCCGATCTCCAGATATTGTTACTGGAGCGGGCTGATCATCCTGGCTACTGGCAATCTGTTACCGGCAGTCAGGATCCGGGCGAGACACTGGCGCAAACCGCGACGCGGGAAGTCAGGGAAGAAACCGGTTTGAACACGGCCGATTTCATCCTCAGCAACTGGGAAATACAAAATCACTATCAGCTTTACGAAGAATGGCGCTGGCGCTAC
>JACTML010000124.1 GCA_014584635.1 Nitrosomonas eutropha
AAACTGATTTCAAATCGGCACCAAAATAAATCTCTCTATAAACCGCGTCAATACTCGTTCTTGGCTCGGATATTTGCAAGTTAGCCGGACACTACTGATTTAATATAGAAAATACTTCAGCAAAAAAAAGCGCCGTGGAATGAGAGACGAAAACATGATGGAATCCGAGATATTTATATGAATGACTGGCTATACCTTGCCGCTGCAATTGCCGCAGAAACCCTGGCTACATCGCTACTCAAATCCAGTGAAGGCTTCACTCGATTGGGGCCATCTTTGATTGTGGTAGCAGGTTACGGCTGCGCTTTCTTTTTTCTTTCCCTCACGTTGCGGACCATTCCTGTCGGTGTGGCGTATGCGATCTGGTCAGGCGTCGGAATCATTCTGGTGACACTGGTTGCCTGGCTGATTTTCGGTCAGAAAATAGATTTGCCCGGCCTGATTGGTATCGGGCTGATCGTGGCAGGTGTTGTTGTGCTGAAGCTGTTTTCCAAAACGAGCGGGCATTGACTAACTGTATTGCCCTTCAGTACATCACCGGAACAGGATCCAGACTGCGCCATAAATACCAGGTTGCAACTGATCGCCAGGGTTGCCAGTTTTCCGCCACAGTACGAATTGCATGTTTGCTGACCGGCTGACTGGCATAGTAATGCACGCTGACTGCACGCTGCAAACCAACGTCATCCAGCGGCAATACATCCGGACGATGCAGGTGAAAAATCAGAAACATCTCGGCTGTCCACCGGCCAATGCCTTTTACTTCAACCAGTTTGCGAATCAGTGTTTCATCGTCCAGATCATGCCAATTTATTGTCGCCAGTGTGCCTTCCACAAAATGGCGCGATAAATCCTGCAAGTAATCCACTTTTCGAGCGGACAATCCGCACGATCTTAACAAATCCATTTCTGTTGCCATCAACCTTTCCGGCGTGATTTCCGGAATCGAGGCAATTACCCGTTGCCAGATACTGGCTGCTGCCTTGACTGATATCTGCTGACCAACAATCGCGCGCGCCAGTGTGACAAATGCCTCTCCCCGCTCTTGCGACATTGAGCCACCGCAATGCTGAATAATGCGATCCATCACCGGATCACGTGCTGATAAATCAGCAACTGCCTGTTCCCAAAATGCTAAAGCCATAGCGCTCCAATTTGAAATATTTTCGGATTTATACCATGTCTTGCGTCTGAATCCTGAAATAAACCTCTTTTACAGGGCAATTTTACGTGAAGTGATCACCAGAAAACTGGTAAGCAATTGTCATAACAGCATAAAGATTCTTTCCAGCTTGACCCTAAAAATTTTATTGAGTAAAGTGGGTAAAAGTGGTGAAATATGCAAAATTGTGGGTAATAGTGAAATAGACGATTATGAATCGGGCATCTTCACTGAAACAGAAGGGACAGAATGTTTCGCGGCTCCACTCAATTAAATCTTGATAACAAGGGCAGGCTTGCAATTCCCGCTAAATACCGGGATGAATTGCTTGCCAATTGTGGCGGCAATATTGTCGTAACCGCTGATCCTTCCCGCTGTCTATTGATTTACCCCCAACCTGTCTGGGAGCCCATTGAAGAAAAATTAAACAGTTTTTCCAGTTTCAATCCACAGATTCGAAGTTTGCAGCGGCTGATTATTGGTAACGCTTGTGACGTGGAAATGGATGGTGCCGGTCGCATTCTGATTAGCCCTTCCCTGCGACAATTTGCCGGTTTGACAAAAGAGGTGGTACTCGCAGGACAGGGTGAAAAATTTGAACTCTGGGATAGGGAGGGATGGGATCTGGAAAACGAAGCAGCAACAGCATATAAAAACGGAGAAATTCCATCCGAGCTGGAAGGGTTTTCACTGTAATGCACCCGTAGCATCGTGCATATACCCGTTTTACTGGAAGAAGCGGTAGATGCGCTGAATATTAAAAAAGACGGCATCTATGTGGATGGAACATACGGTCGCGGTGGTCATAGCCGCCTGATTCTGTCGCGTCTGGGCAATTCAGGAAGATTGATTGCGTTTGACAAGGATCCGGTGGCCATAGCTGCGGCCAGACACATGCAGAGCGAACGGTTTCAGGCGGTGCACAGCAGCTACGCACAGATAAATTCAGCACTCCAGTCGTCAGGTATCGATCGGGTTGATGGCATCCTGCTGGACTTGGGGGTGTCATCAGTACAACTGGACGAAGCTGCACGGGGATTTAGTTTTCGTCACGATGGCCCTCTGGATATGCGCATGGATACAAGCCAGGGAAAGACGGCAGCGGAATGGCTGACAACTGTAACAGAAGCGGAGTTAAAGGAGGTGATCAGGACATATGGCGAAGAACGATATGCCGGACAGATTGCAAACGCAATTATTACAGCGCAACAACGCCAGCCTGTTGCCACCACATTTCAGCTTGCTGAAATCGTTGCAGCAGCTGTCCGTAAATACGGCCACCGGGAGGGTCGGCAGCATCCGGCGACTCGCACTTTCCAGGCAATCAGAATTCATCTTAATCAGGAGCTTGAGGAGCTGACGATCGCGTTGCCGCAATGTGTGGAGTTGTTAAAGGCAAATGGCCGGCTGGTGGTGATCAGTTTTCACTCACTGGAAGACCGTATTGTCAAACGTTTCATGCGCGCACAGGTCGGCACGGATGTCTTGCCGCGTAAATTACCTGTCAGAGGGGAAGAAAGCCGTTTATTCAACCGGCAAAAACTCAGAATTATTGGTAAAAAAACACGGCCAACGCCAGAAGAAGTAGCAACCAACCCACGGGCACGCAGCGCTGTTATGCGTGTGGCTGAAAAACTGGAATTCGGCAACACGATAAATTAATGATCAAATTGAATATTTTTCTGTTTGTAATCGTGATTATCTGTGGTTTGGGCATTGTGACTGCACGCTATGAAGCACGCAAACTTTTCATAGAACAGGAAAAGGAACAGAAATTGACTGAACAGCTGGAAACCGAATGGAGTCAGCTACAACTGGAACAAAGTACCTTGGCCATGCCAGCGCGGGTAGAGAAAATTGCCCGAAAGGAGCTCAATATGATTACCCCCCCGGTTACCGAAAATATTCTGGTTATTCGTCCTGACTACAGCACGGACACAGCCGAATGAAAGTTTTATTCAATCCTTCCCGCAAAACAGCACCTCTTATACCAGAGTGGCGCTCACGTCTGGTGCTGGGGCTTTTGCTGATCTGCCTGCTCACACTGGTTTCCCGGGCAATTTATTTGCAGGCACTGAACAAGGATTTTCTGCAACAGCAGGGACAATCGCGCTACGAACGGGTGATCGAGCAAAGTATGCAGCGCGGCAATATCAAGGATCGTCATGGCGAAATCCTGGCCGTCAGCGCACCAGTCAAATCCGTGTGGATAGATCCCAAAATTGTTCGCGAGGCACAAGCCACGCCGGAGCAGATCAGACAGCTATCCGGTTTACTGGAAATGAGTGCAGGCGACATAGAAGAACGTGTCTACAGCAACAAACGATTTGTATACCTGAAACGCAAATTATCCCCGGAAAAAGCGGACAAAATTGCTGCGCTCAATATCAAGGGACTGTATTTCAAGCATGAGTTTTACCGCTACTATCCGTCACGCGAACTGGCTGCGCATATCCTCGGGTTTACTGATGTTGATGGGCGCGGACAGGAAGGCATGGAGCTGGCATGGCAGGACATGCTGACTGGTGAAGATGGCAAGCGGCGTGTCATCAAGGATCGGATCGGCCGTATTGTCGAAGATGTCGAGCAGATCCAGTCACCCAAACCGGGACAGGATGTTGTGCTGTCCATTGACAGCAAAATACAGTATCTCGCCTACCGGGAACTGGCGCACGCAGTAAAAGCACAACATGCCAAGGCAGGCAGCATTGTAGCGCTGGATGTACAAACCGGCGAAGTACTGGCCATGGCGAACTATCCGGCTTTCAATCCCAATCAGCGCGCCAGCATGAATAATGAGGTAATTCGCAATCGTGTGCTGGTCGATACATTCGAGCCAGGCTCAACGCTGAAACCGTTTGTCGTAGCTGTGGCAATGGAAACCGGCCGGATCAGGCCAAATACGCTAATGGAAACTGCCGGGGGAAAACTGAAAATAGGCAGAGCTGTCATACATGACGTGCGTGACAAAGGCAATCTGACCGTTTCCCAGGTAATTCAGACCTCCAGTAATGTTGGCGCCGCAAAAATTGCACTGTTACTTCCACCTAAAACCTTTTGGGAAATGTTGAATCGATCAGGTTTCGGAACCGAAACCGGCATTGGATTTCCAGGTGAAGCAAGCGGACGATTACGCGCCTATGACACATGGCGACCGATCGAACAAGCCACCATGTCTTACGGCCATGGTATTTCAGCCAGTCTGATGCAGCTGGCACGCGCGTATACACTGTTCGCCACAGATGGAGAACTGAAACCAGTCACCCTGCTAAAACGCGACATGCCAGCTGTCGGTCAACAGGTTATTTCGCGTGAAACAGCACAATCAGTGCGGGAAATGCTGGAGTTGGCTGTTCAGCCTGAAGGAACGGGCAATAACGCACGCATCAGCGGTTATCGTATTGCCGGGAAAACCGGTACCGCACATAAACGTTTGAAAGATCAGAAAGGTTATGCCAAGGATCGCTATATTTCCTCATTTGTCGGCTTTGCACCGGCATCCGATCCGCGCGTCATCATCGCAGTCATGATCGATGAACCTTCAAGTGGCAATTATTACGGAGGCACAGTTGCGGCCCCGGTGTTCAGTCGGGTAATGGAAGGTGCGCTGCGCATACTGAATGTACCATTTGATGAACCATTGGGTAATCTGGTCATATCACCTGTTCCCGCAAAACTGGAAGACAAGGGATGAGTATCTCGCTGAGCTTTGGGTCAGATGAAGCATATCTCGCTGGTTTGCTGGGCAAACTGGGCGTCAGGATACAGCATCTGGTGGCAGACAGCCGAAAACTGAGACCGGGCGATACTTTTCTGGCTTGTGCCGGCGAACGGCATGATGCACGCAATGATATTGCACGGGCAATTGCACTGGGTGTCAATGCAGTTATCTGGGAAAAACAAGGATTTTCCTGGAAACCGGAATGGAAAATACCCAATCTGGGTATTAATGGACTGCGCCATGAAGCCGGCAAAATTGCCAGCCAGGTATACGATCATCCTTCCAGACATTTACGCCTGGTTGGAATCACGGGAACCAACGGAAAAACCACCTGCAGCCACTGGTACGCCCAGGCCATGATGGCATTGGGAGAAAAAACCGCCATCATCGGCACGCTGGGACACGGCTTTCCGGGAATACTCAATCACACCAGCCATACAACCCCTGACGCTGTATACCTGCAGCAACTCATGGCCGAATATTTACAGCAGGGTGCGCGCGCTCTGGTTATGGAGGCTTCTTCACATGGTCTTTCTCAAGACAGATTGATCGGATCAGAATTCTCGATTGCTGTTCTAACCAACCTGACGCGCGATCACCTGGATTACCACGGCAGCATGGATGCCTATGCTGCCGCCAAGGCAAAACTCTTTTTCTGGGAAGGATTGCAACACGCCATCCTCAATCTGGATGAAGTGCTGGGAGTGGAATTATCACAACAACTTGCCTGCAAAGATGTAGCGGTTATTGGCTATGGCTTCAGACAGCCGGATCAACTGATCCGAACGCCTGATAAACAGAAAATACTGTACGGAAGCAATTTGCGGTTTACTACGCAGTATATCAGCTTTGACGTTGAATTCTGCAACCAGCGGGCCAGTCTGCAGTGCAATGTAACCGGCCGCTACAACGCGTACAACCTGCTGGCTGTATTAGCAACTTTGATCGCCAGTGAGGTTGATTTTAGTGATGCGATAACTGCCCTGCAGCAGGTACGCCCCATTCCCGGAAGAATGGAAAAACTGGGAGGGGGCAACCAGCCCGTCGTAATTGTTGATTACGCGCACACTCCTGATGCACTGAATGAAGTATTAACCGGATTGCGTGAAATACTGGCCGGCACACGCATGAAAAAACGGATACGAAAAAACCAGGCAAAACTGGTTTGTGTGATTGGCTGCGGAGGCGACAGAGATCGCGGCAAACGGCCGTTAATCGGCGAAATTGCTTCACATCTGGCAGATGAAGTCATTATTACCAGTGACAATCCGCGCAATGAAAATCCGGCAGATATCATTAACGAAATCATGCTTGGAACCAGTGGTAAGCACTGCACAATTGAAGAAGATCGCGCCGCAGCCATTTACCGGGCTATTCACAGTGCCCGCAAGGGCGATATCGTACTGATCGCCGGCAAGGGAGCAGAAACTTCCCAGGAAATACAAGGAAAAAAATATCCATTCGACGATCGTGAAGTGGTACGGCAGGTATTACACGACCTCGCCGGCCCGCAATTGCAGGTGCAAGGATGATGCATGTACAGGAAGCAGCACAGGCACTGCACGCAAACTGGTCTGGCGGCAATCCGCTGTTTACCGGGGTCAGTACTGACAGCCGCACGCTGCAGCCGGGTGATCTTTTTATCGCGCTATGCGGAGAGCAGTTTGACGGTCACCGGTTTATTCCTGGCGCCATCGAAAAAGGTGCGGTTGCCGCAATGATTTCGGCAGATACCGCCATCATTCCAGCAAAATCTGATTTTGGCTGGCTCCAGGTAAACGATACCCGGCTGAGTTTCGGTCAGCTTGCTGCCAGCTGGCGCCGGCGTTTTACGCTGCCTTTGATCGCGGTAACGGGGAGTAACGGCAAAACTACTGTTAAGGAAATGATTGCAGCCATCTTCAGACATGAATTTGGATCAAAAAACGTTCTCGCTACAACCGGTAATCTGAATAACGACATCGGTGTTCCGCAAATGCTGTTGCAACTCAATGCCGACCATACCTGCGCAGTGATCGAAATGGGCATGAACCATTCCGGTGAAATTGCCTGTCTCAGCCAGCTTACCGCCCCTGCGGTTGCAGTCATTACCAATGCCGGTACCGCACATATCGAATACCTTGGATCCACAGAAGCAATTGCTCAGGCCAAGGGAGAAATTTTCACCGGACTGGAAGCACAAGGGACAGCGGTTATCAATGCAGACGATACTTACGCGCAATTATGGCGACAACTGGCTGGAAACAGGCAAATTCTGGATTTTGGCATAACGCACACAGCCGCGATCAGCGCACAGCAAACATCATCCGAAAATACATGGTTGCTGCGACTGCCGGACGATACCGCTGAAATAACGTTGCAGGTGCCGGGACGGCATAATATTTACAATGCACTGGCCGCTGCTGCAGCCGCTACCGCAATCGGTGTCAGCACAACATCCATAGTGGAAGGATTGCAGCACTTCAAGGCACCTCCCGGACGCTTGCAAAAGAAAATCGGCCTGCATCAATCCATTTTGATTGATGATACGTATAATGCCAACCCAAATTCTATGCAAACAGCATTAAACGTTCTAGCGGAAATGCCCGGCAAAAAAATTCTGATTATGGGCGACATGGGAGAGCTCGGCGTCAACGCTGCGGCATATCACTATGATATTGGCCAGCAGGCCGCAAAGGCTGGCGTGGATGTATTGCTGGCGTTGGGAGAATTAAGCCGGCAAACCGCCGCAGGATTTGGTAACCGGGCGCAGCATTTTGCTGATCTGGATACACTGGCGGAAAAGGCGAAGGATTATCTCGGGCAAAATGTTTCCGTTTTGATTAAAGGTTCACGGTTCATGCATATGGAACGTGTCGTTGAACATCTGCAGGAACCATAGAATGTTATTGGCACTGTTTCAATGGGCTGCGGAAGATGTTCGCACTTTCAATGTATTCAGCTATATCACACTGCGTACCATGCTGGCTGCGCTGACCGCCTTGTGTATTTCCTTTCTGATCGGTCCGGCCATGATCCGCAGTTTGACTGCGCATAAAGTTGGTCAGTCCGTGCGCAGTGATGGTCCTCAATCCCATTTGACCAAAGCAGGCACGCCGACCATGGGAGGTGCATTGATCCTGATGTCAGTCATGATCACAACGCTGCTGTGGGCTGATCTGAGTAATGGCTACATCTGGCTCGTGTTGCTGACAACGCTGGGGTTTGGTGCAATTGGCTGGGTGGATGATTATCGCAAGGTGGTACAGCATAATTCCAAAGGGCTTTCAGCTTCAGCAAAATTTCTCTGGCAATCAATCATTGCCCTGCTGGTGGCGCTGTACCTTGCCATGACAGCCGAACTTCCCCAGAACACCGATATGATCGTGCCTTTTTTCAAGGAAATCGTGATTCCACTGGGGCCGTTTCTGTTTGTCGCACTGACTTATCTGGTGATTGTCGGCAGCAGCAACGCAGTCAATCTGACAGATGGGCTGGACGGTTTAGCCATTATGCCTACCGTCATGATCAGTGGTGCGCTGGCGATATTCGCCTACGTTGCCGGCCATGCAATCTTTGCCAAATATCTTGGCATTCCACATATTCCCAGCGCGGGTGAACTGGCTATTTTCTGTGGTGCACTGGCTGGCGCCGGTCTGGCATTTTTATGGTTTAACGCCAATCCGGCAGAAGTGTTCATGGGCGATGTGGGAGCACTGGCGCTAGGTGCAGCACTGGGCGTGGTCACCGTCATTGTCCGTCAGGAAATCGTGCTGGTCATCATGGGCGGAGTATTCGTTGTGGAAGCGTTATCCGTCATGATTCAGGTTGCTTCCTTCAAGTTATTCGGCCGGCGCGTTTTTCGCATGGCACCGTTACATCATCATTACGAACTCAAGGGGTGGAAAGAAAACCAGGTCGTAGTGAGATTCTGGATCATCACTATCATTCTGGTGTTGATTGGCCTGTCAACACTGAAATTGCGATGAATTACGCTGATAAAAACATACTGGTTCTGGGTGCGGGCAAAACCGGAATATCCATGGCCAAGTGGCTTACCCGTTCCGGGGCGCATGTATCCTTGGCGGATACGCGTACCTCCCCCCCCGACCTTGAACTGCTGCATCAAATAGTGCCCCCTGCAGCTGTTTACTGCGGCCCGTTCAAAGCAGAATTGCTCAGCAGAATCGATGTCATTGCCATCAGCCCGGGTGTGGCAATCGCCGAGCCGCTGGTGCAAACAGCAGTGCAACATGGTGTACCGGTGATGGGCGATATTGAGCTGTTTGCAGTGGCGCTTGATCAATACGCACCTTCTGGTACAAAAATCCTGGCCATCACCGGTTCCAACGGAAAAACCACCGTCACCACTATGGTAGGCGAGATGGCAAAGAACACAGGGTGGGACGTGGAAGTAGCAGGCAATATCGGTCTGGCAGCACTGGACGCGTTGATGCAGCGGATGGATACAGGAAAATGGCCCCATTTATGGGTACTGGAACTGTCCAGTTTCCAGCTGGAAACCACCAGTCATCTGCGGCCTGATGCAGCAGCTGTACTGAATATCAGTGAAGATCACCTGGATCGCTATCCTTCCATTGAGGAGTATGCCGCCGCAAAAGCAAGAATATTTCCTGATCTATACGACGATTGTATACAGATACTCAACCGGGAAGATGACCGGGTATATGCCATGGCTCGCAAAAATAGCCGGCAATTGACTTTTGGTTTATCCGCACCGGCATTCGATGACGAATTTGGCATATTACCGAGCGGATCGGATTTGTGGCTGGCGCAAGGCACCACGCGACTGATGAAAGTCAGTGAGCTTGCTGTTGCCGGGCTGCATAATGCAGCCAACGCACTCGCCGCGCTGGCATTATGCCGGGCGATTGATCTGCCCTTTGAACCGCTATTGCACGCCCTGCATGTTTTCAGAGGGCTGCCGCATCGCATGCAAAAAATTGCTGAATTCAACGGCATCACTTTTTACGATGATTCCAAAAGCACCAACGTGGGTTCCGCTATCGCCGCGCTGAACGGTTTCCGGAAAAACGTGATTCTGATTGCAGGAGGAGACGGCAAGGAACAGGATTTTTCGCCCCTGGAGCAGCCGATCAATAAACATACGCGCAGTATTGTGTTGCTGGGAAAGGACGCTCAGAAAATTTCACAGGCAATCCAGGGCTGTAACGTGCCGGTTCATTGCGTGACCACTATGGATGAAGCTGTACGGGTCAGTTTTTTGCTGGCAGAACATGGGGATGTCATTTTGCTCTCCCCGGCCTGCGCCAGCCTCGATATGTTCAATAACTACGTTCATCGCGCCGAAGTTTTCACAGCAGCTGTCCGGGGAATTGAGCATAAATTTGTACTGACGACGCAAACGTGTCACTAACCGTATGATGACTCCATCCACCGTACATAATCAGCCTGCTCAGCCGGAACTGGATCTGGCACTGCTCTCGACCGTTCTGCTCTTGTCGGGTTTGGGGCTGATCATGGTGTATTCCGCTTCAATTGCAATTGCTGAATCGAAGTTTGGTGAAAACGGCACCTATTATTTTCTGGTTCGCCAGGCGATTTCCATCGTGCTGGGAATAGGTTTCGGAATGGCCGCGTTCAAGGTTTCGTTACGTCAATGGCAGACTTGCTCGCGTTTTTTGCTTGTCATTGGCATTGTGCTGCTGTTCGTGGTACTGATCCCGGGTATTGGCCTTGAAATCAATGGCAGCCGCCGCTGGCTTCCTCTGGTGATATTCAACTTTCAGCCTTCTGAGTTGATGAAGCTGCTTATTCTGATTTTCACTGCAGATTATGCTGTGCGCAAAACCGCATACAAGGATCATCTTCTCAAAGGCTTTTTGCCTATTCTCCTGTTGCTGGGCGCAGTTTCCTTCTTTCTGCTGCAGGAACCGGATCTGGGGGCAGCGATCGTTATCGCGGCTATCGTGCTATCCATCATGTTCCTCAACGGGATGAGCCTGAAAGTGTTTTTGGGGCTGATATGCCTGATACCGATACCGTTCGTTCTGCTGATTATATTCGAGCCTTATCGTATGGATCGGATCAACGCCATTCTTGACCCCTGGAATGATCCGTTCAACAAGGGTTATCAGCTTACGCATGCATTGATCGCGTTTGGGCTCGGTGAATGGTGGGGTGCCGGTTTGGGGAGCAGCGTGGAAAAATTGAATTATCTGCCTGAGGCGCATACCGACTTCATGTTTGCTGTCCTGGCTGAAGAGCTCGGTTTTGCAGGTGTCGCCACAGTTATCGCGCTGTTTTTCTTTCTGCTGATCCGCATATTCAAAATCGGCCGCACGGCAGCAGCGCAAGGAGATCAATTCGGCGCGCTGGTTGCCCAAGGTATTGGTGTCTGGCTGGGCACCCAGGCGTTCATCAACATGGGTGTCAATATGGGTCTGCTTCCCACCAAAGGTCTGACCTTGCCATTCATGAGCTATGGCGGCAGCAGTATTGTTATCAACGCGATTGCAATCGCCATACTGTTACGAGTTGACTGGGAAA
>JACTML010000142.1 GCA_014584635.1 Nitrosomonas eutropha
GCATTCCTGCGGATTAAGACACGCCCGCGAGCTGCGCCGGGAACATATCCGTATCGTGGAAACAGCCGGAAAAAGTATCGCGCTGAACAAGCTGCATCCCTACCCGGAAGCAAGAAACTGAAACATGCGAGCTGCTGCGGATCGGATATTTCCCGGTACTTTTTATGCTATTGTTAAGGCCATCCATAGAAACATGATTGAATGGATAACATCTTTTCCTGCCCGGAAATCTGATTCGGGACAGGTTTTTATCAGTAAATCAATCCTACAGGAGTATGCAAAATGAAACTTTTACATCTGGCAGCAGCCCTGGTTATGTCTTTCTTCCTCTCCAGTGCATTTGCGGAAGAAACCATCATGGAAAAACTCGATGTACAGAAAAATGACATGCAGCGCTCTACCAACAAAGCTATCAATCGCGCCAAAGAAGCTGCCTGCACCAGTAGCGAAATGGAATGCATGAAACAAAAAGCTGAACACCGCGCCAGCGAAGCTTATGATGCCACCAAAGACAAAGCTACTGAACTCAAAAACAAACTTGATTAAACCATCCGCTCCACTGCGAGCGACAACAGTAGTGGGGCACCACCTTCCTCCCAAACCGTAGCAATCGCTTCAAAAATATTCCAAAAGCTTAATCGCTCCAGAATCATGGTTCCCCCATATAGTAGGGGCATTCCAATCTTTATTTCAGGAGATACCATGCGGTTTGACAAATTCACCACCAAGTTTCAACAAGCGCTTGCTGACGCACAAAGCATGGCGCTGGGGAAAGATCATCCTTATATCGAGCCACAACATCTGCTGCTTGCGCTCATGCAACAGGAAGACGGCGGCATTGGTTCGCTGCTGCAGCGCGCCGGGATCACCATACAGCCGTTGCAGCAGGCATTGACGCAAAGCCTGGATCGCCTGCCAAAGGTGGAAGGCACGGGTGGAGAAATCAATGTTTCCCGTGATCTGGGCAACTTGCTGAACCTGACGGACAAGGAAGCACAAAAGAAAGGCGATCAGTATATTGCTTCAGAAATGTTTTTACTGGCAGCGCTGGAAGATAAAGGTGAAACTGGCAGATTGCTCAAGCAGTATGGTGCAAACCGTGCAGCACTGGAACAGGCGATTGATTCTGTACGAGGTGGAGAAAAAATTATGGATGCTGAAGCAGAAGGCAGTCGGGAAGCACTGAAGAAATATACGCTCGATCTCACTGAGCGTGCCCGTTCCGGCAAGCTCGATCCTGTCATCGGACGCGACGATGAAATTCGCCGCACCATTCAGGTATTACAGCGACGCACCAAGAATAATCCCGTTCTAATTGGTGAGCCGGGTGTCGGTAAAACGGCCATCGTGGAAGGATTGGCGCAGCGCATCGTGAATGGTGAAGTGCCTGAAACATTGAAAAACAAGCGAGTGTTATCACTGGATATGGCTGCCCTGCTGGCGGGTGCCAAATATCGCGGTGAATTCGAGGAACGCCTGAAATCTGTGCTGAAAGAACTCGCGCAGGATGAGGGCCGCACCATTGTATTTATCGATGAATTGCATACCATGGTCGGTGCCGGCAAGGCAGAAGGCGCCATGGATGCAGGCAATATGCTCAAACCGGCATTGGCTCGCGGTGAACTGCATTGCGTCGGCGCTACCACACTGGATGAATACCGTAAGTATGTGGAAAAAGATGCTGCGCTGGAGCGTCGTTTCCAGAAAGTCATGGTAGATGAACCGGGAGTTGAGGCAACAATTGCCATTCTGCGCGGGTTGCAGGAAAAGTATGAATTGCATCACGGCGTGGAAATTACGGATCCGGCCATTGTTGCAGCTGCCGAGCTGTCTCATCGCTACATTACCGATCGTTTTCTGCCGGACAAGGCGATTGATTTGATCGACGAAGCGGCCGCACGTATCCGTATGGAGCAGGATTCCAAGCCGGAAGTCATGGATAAACTCGATCGACGCCTGATTCAGCTGAAAATTGAACGTGAAGCTGTGAAAAAGGAAAAGGATGAGGCTTCCAAAAAACGTCTGGCATTGCTTGAAGAGGAAATCGAAAAACTGGAGCGTGAATACGCCGATCTGGATGAAATCCTGAAAGCGGAAAAATCCCGTGCGCGCGGTTCACAGGAAATCAAAGAAGAGCTGGAGAAACTGCGTCGGGAGGAAGAAGCCGCACGCCGCAAGGGCGATTTGCAAAAGGCATCGGAATTACTGTACGGACGCATCCCGCAACTGGAAGCGCAATTGGCAGAGCAATTGCATCACGACGAATCAGCTGAAGAAACCGCACGGCCAAAATTATTCCGCACACAGGTAGGCGCGGAGGAAATCGCAGAAGTTGTCTCACGCGCAACCGGCATTCCGGTATCCAAAATGATGCAGGGTGAGCGAGAAAAACTGCTGTTTATGGAAGATAAGCTGCATGAACGGGTCATCGGCCAGGATGAAGCCGTTCGGCTGGTTTCCGATGCAATTCGCCGCTCCCGTTCCGGATTGGCTGACCCCAATCGGCCTTATGGCTCCTTCCTGTTTTTGGGGCCGACCGGCGTGGGCAAAACCGAGCTGTGTAAGGCACTGGCCGGATTTCTGTTTGATTCCGAGGAACATCTGATTCGCGTGGATATGTCCGAATTCATGGAAAAACATTCCGTTGCGCGGCTGATTGGTGCGCCACCGGGATACGTTGGCTATGAGGAAGGCGGTTACCTGACCGAATTGGTACGACGTAAACCTTACTCTGTCATTTTGCTGGATGAAGTGGAAAAGGCACATCCGGATGTGTTCAACGTATTGCTGCAGGTATTGGACGATGGAAGGATGACCGATGGTCAGGGCCGTACGGTGGATTTCAAGAACACGGTCATTGTGATGACTTCCAACCTGGGTTCACAGATGATTCAGCAAATGAGCGGCGATGATTATCAGACTGTCAAACAGGCGGTGATGGGGGAAGTTAAAACCTATTTCCGGCCGGAATTCATTAACCGTATTGATGAGGTGGTTGTTTTCCACGCGCTGGATGAGGCACATATCAAATCGATCGCTCAAATCCAGTTGAGTAATCTGGGCACCAGACTGGCACAAATGGAGATGAAGCTAGTGGTAGCAGAATCTGCGCTGGAGAAACTGGCTGAAGCCGGTTTCGATCCGGTATTTGGCGCACGGCCGCTGAAACGCGCTATCCAATCCCAGATTGAAAATCCGCTGGCCAAAGAGCTGCTGGAAGGTCACTTCTCCTCAGGAGAGACGATTCTGGTGGAATACAGCAACGGACATATGCAGTTTTCAGCACAACGATAAGTAAGGTACCTCTGTACGGCAGCGCATATCCAGTGTGATTACCACAATCTCACCGGTAACGCGATCGCAGCACTGTGCAGAGGTTCCTGACTATTGAAATTGAATGAAAGCAGATTGTTTCGGGTAGAATAATGATTATTATTTTTCATATGGACAAAGTGCCATGTTCAAAGGTAGTCATGTAGCAATTGTCACCCCCATGCTGGAAGACGGAGCACTGGATCTGGACCGGTTCTGTGCTCTGATCGACTTCCACATCGAACAAGGAACAGACGGTATTGTCGTTGTCGGTACGACGGGGGAATCTCCCACTGTGGATTTTGATGAGCATGATCTGCTGATTCGTACGGCCGTTTCCTACGCGGCCGGTCGCATCCCGATCATCGCCGGTACAGGCGCCAATTCGACACGGGAAGCGATCGAACTCACTGTATTTTCCAAGAATGCCGGCGCAGATGCCTGCTTGTCCGTCGCGCCCTATTACAACAAGCCCACCCAGGAAGGATTGTATCGTCACTTCAAAGCAATCGCCGAGGCCGTGGATATTCCGATGATCCTATACAACGTACCTGGGCGAACTGTGGCTGATATCGGCAATGAAACCACATTGCGGCTGGCACAGATTCCGGGAATCGTTGGAATCAAGGATGCTACCGGTAACATTGCACGAGGCTGCGATTTACTGCAGCGCGTACCGGATGATTTTGCAGTTTACAGTGGTGATGATGCCACTGCACTGGCGCTGCTGTTACTCGGCGGACACGGCATTATCTCAGTTACCGCAAATGTCGCCCCCCGGTTAATGCACGAAATGTATAGTGCTGCTTCATCAGGTGATTTGCTCAAGGCACGGGAAATTAATACCCGGCTATTTCGATTGCACACTGATCTATTCGTAGAAGCCAACCCTATTCCGGTTAAATGGGCCGTCGCTAAAATGGGGCTGATTAACGAAAACATACGCCTGCCATTGACGGCTTTATCCAGCCAACATCACGAATTGATCAAAAAAGCCATGCTGCAAGCTGGTATCACGGTTTAAGGGTTTACATGCTTAATAAGCGTCCGAACAGGCGGCGGTTGGAAAAACTGCTGATCGCAAATATTACGCTGGCAATTCTCGTTTCAGGTTGTAACCTGCTCCCTGAAAACAAAAAAATAGACTACAAATCCGCAGGAAAACTTCCACCGCTTGAAGTTCCACCTGATCTGACCAGCCCGGAAACAAATGAACGATTCGCTATTCCCGATGTAGATGCATCCGGCAGCGCCACGTTCTCAACTTACAACAGTTCACGCAGCGGACAACTCAGGGAACGGGCGAATCTCCCTGTGCTCTCCGCGACAACATCACAAAATGGGATTCATATCGAACGATCCGGCACACAGCGCTGGTTGGTTATCCCACGCGAACCCGCTGCGGTATGGCCGGTTGTCAAGGAGTTCTGGCAAGATATGGGATTCCTGCTCAAGGTGGAAGCACCTGATCTGGGAATCATGGAAACAGACTGGGCGGAAAACCGGGCCAAAATTCCGCAGGATCTCATTCGCAGCGCGCTATCAACCTTTTTCGACAGCCTTTATTCCACAGCCGAGCGTGATAAATTCCGCACGCGCCTGGAACAGGATCAATCCGGCGCAACCGAAATTTTTATCAGCCACCGTGGCATGGTTGAAGTACTGGCGGACCGCAATACCAGCCGCACAATCTGGCAGCCACGCAAATCAGACCCTGAACTGGAAGCGGAGATGCTGAACCGTCTGATGCAACGCTTTGGTGTCGATGAAAAACGTGCTGCGGATGAAGTAGCTGAAAGTGGTGGTACGGTTCAAGAACGTGCTTCTTTGGATACAACCAGAAAAGGCGTGCTGATCGTCAAGGAACCGTTTGATCGTGCATGGCGCCGAGTTGGACTTGAACTGGATCGTATTGGCTTTACAGTAGAGGATCGCGATCGTTCAAGCGGAATTTATTTCGTCCGGTATGTCAGCCCTGAAGAAACCCGTGAAGCAAGCAAAGGAAAGGGGCTACTCTCCAAGCTGGCTTTCTGGTCCAGTGATACTGATAAAAATTCAGCAGCAGAAAAATACCAGATCAGAATCAGTGAAGTGGGTTTGAACAGTGAAGTCAGTGTGCTGAATGCAAATGGAATTTCAGAAGAATCAGAAACAACCAAACGTATTCTTAATCTATTGCGCGAGCAACTCAAATAACAAATTGCAGTAAGTAGTGCCCTGACTGTTTAACCTCATTAACCGGAATTGTGCTCTCCCGGCGAGTCGATTCATTCTGTTTGTTACACCCTCTTTGCTTCTCCATGATTCAAATATGCATTCAGGAGAAGCAACAAAAAAACCGCCTGAAAGCGGTTTTTTTGTTTGCTCAATACTTTTAGCTCAGTGCCCTTGTGGGATCCCCGTGTCACCTTCTTTCAAGCATTGACCGTTTGCGTCAATTCCGTGTTCGCACTCAATACTTTGTCCAGAAATAATTTTTTCGTAGTTTTCTCTTTGTGATTCCTGAACAGCCTGATGAGGACGTCCGCATGCCACCAGAAGAATTGCAGTGGCGATAACAGCTGCGTAAGCTAATTTCATTATAAAAGTTCCTTTAAAATTTTTTATAAACCCTACTGCAAACAGCAGTACTTGCTGTTAAAAAGCAGTATATAACAAAAATATCTCGTTACTCAACCAAAATCCCACTCTTGTATGAGAACAATCTGATAGCTGTTTGATATAAAACACTATTCACGATTTTCAGCCAGAATGCGAGAAAGTTTCCCGCACGGATATTTCCTGTCAGTGCAGTACCGAATACCACTTTTTACAACCATCACATAATAAAGGTACTTCTAACCATTTGTTGCAGATGAATACCGCACAAAGTCACGCAACCGGAAACCCAATATCCACAGGCAGGCAAAATAACTGATGGCACCCTGACCCACCATCAGCCCCAGTTTCATTACCCGCTCGGTTGCTGTCAGCGCAAACCATTCGGCATTGCTCCCGGCCGCCAGCCATAATCCTGCACTCATCACAACCAGAGCAATCACAATCTTGAATATAAACATTCCCCAACCAGGCAAGGGCTGATAAATTCCATGAGCACGCAGTCTGGAATAAAGTATGCCCGCATTGAGACAGGCTCCCAAGCCAATCGCCAGTGCGAGACCAGCGTGTTTCAGCGGAACAATAAATGCAAGATTCATGAGCTGTGTAGCAGCAAGTGTCAGAATCGCTATCTTGACCGGTGTTTTAATATTTTGTCGGGCATAAAAACCTGGCGCCAGTACTTTCACCAATATCAATCCGAGCAGGCCGATACTATAAGCAACTAGTGCTTCTCGGGTCATCCAGACATCTTCCATGGAGAAGGCGCCATAGTAAAACAGGGTTGTAATAAGCGGCACCGCCAGCAACGCCAGCGCGACAGCAGCCGGTAGCGTCAGTAGAAAAGTCAGACGCAATCCCCAATCCAGCAAACGGGAAAATTCCTCTGAGCTATTCTCCGTATAGTGATGTGAGAGCGAAGGCAGGATAACGGTGCCCAGCGCCACACCCAGCATACCTGCCGGAAATTCCATCAAGCGATCGGCATAATACAGCCACGAAACACTGCCGGTAATCAGCAATGAGGCAAAAATAGTGTTAATCAGCAAGCTAATCTGGCTGATCGATACACCAAACACCGCCGGCCCCATCAGCTTAAGTACACGCCAGGCTCCGCTGTCACGAAACCTGAAACGCAAGCGCGGCATTCTCTTCAGACGCAGCAAAAAGGGAATCTGGAAGAGTAGTTGCAGAACACCTCCAACAAATACCGCCCAGGCCAATGCCAGCACAGGGGGATTCATCAATGGCGCAAGCCACAAGGCACAGCCAATAAAAGAAAGGTTCAATAAAACCGGGGTCAAGGCAGGCACGGAAAATTGACTGTAGGTATTCAGAATACCGCCTGCCAGCGCTACCAGCGAAATAAACAAGATATACGGAAAGGTGATCCGGAGCAGTGCAACCGTCAGCTCAAACTTGTCCGGATCTGCTGAAAACCCCGGAGCGCTGATATAGATAATCAGCGGGGCAGCTACAATACCCAGTAACGTCACCACAAACAGCGCTGCACCGAGCAAAGCGGTTACATGATCGATAAATTCACGCGTCTGCTCCTCAGCTCGATTATTTTTGTATTCCGCCAGAACGGGAACAAATGCCTGCGAGAAAGCGCCTTCGGCAAACAAACGCCTGAGCAGATTAGGAATGCGAAACGCCACGAAAAAAGCATCAGTCGCTACGCCTGCGCCAAATATCCTGGCAATAATCAGATCCCGTACAAAACCGAGAATGCGCGAAACCAGTGTCATACCGCTGACAGTGACGAGAGCTTTAAGCAGATTCAATTAGCAGAAATTTCCGGAATAAGTGGTGCGCATGAATCCTGGGTGTGAAGCCCTGCCCAGGCGGCCAGATAAAATTAATTTTGGCCGATTATCCCGGATTTCATTTTCAAGCACCAGAATTTTACTGAGAACCTGTTTAATATTTCATTGAAACCTTGAGCCGGTTTTGAAGCAAAAACACCTGGTTTTATTTAGAAAACCAGGTGTGGTTATTTGTGACACATCAATAAAACTGCACAATGAAACGCTACAAAAACATCAAACTGCACATGCTTCCCTGATTTCCAGTTCCTGTACTTCTTTGGCTTTCCGTGCCGCTGCCTGCTTGGTTTTACCCGCACGAGAAGGAACATGGCACAGTCCGCACACATGATTGGATTGAATATCCAGGCTGTGAACCAGGAAATTTCCGCTACATTTCACGCAAGAGGTAACAGAAAGTACTTTGCTTTCCACAAAACGTACCAGCGTCCATGCGCGGGTAAAGCTCAGAATACACTGCAAATGGTTAATCTCGATGTGTTCCAGATAAAGCTGATAGCTCTTGATAATGGCATCAATATCCCGAACACCGGTGTACTGCGTGATGTAATTATAAATATTGATAAACAACGATGAATGCATGTTGGGTTGCCAGCCTGTGAACCAATCCTCGGAATAAGGCAACATTCCTTTCGGAGGAGAAACACCTTTAACCTCTTTATATAATTTCACAAGCCGTTCGCGACTAAGTGTAGTGGACGCTTCAAGCACTTGCAGCCTGGCGCCCAACCGAACCAGTTCAGTTGCAAGCTGAATCTGTTTACCTTCTGATAGGATACTTTTCACTTTCATAACCACCTCCTCCTTTATGCAGGGGCTCAGGAAATTTTTTCAGCAGGCTGTCCTGCCATAATGATTGCAGCGTGGGACTGTGTCAGCGCACGATCCTGTTTATGACTTGTCAGTATTTCCGCAATCAAACTGTCATCAAAACGGAACCGGCATAACAGCATATTGGATCCGGCCATTTTAAGTAGCTGGCTGTTAGTCAATTTAACCAGAATATCTGCCATATCCTCGTCAATACCCAGACGATACATTGCTGCTACCCTGTCTTCGCGTAGCATTTGTTGAGCCAGCAGCAAATAACTGAGATTGACTTCCCTGATTTCATTTAAAATCTGATTTGCTCCCATGTTCACTGCTCCTTTTAATCTCAAAAATGATGCAAGCATTTTTAACCACGGAGCAAAACGGGTAAAGCAGGCTGATACCATATCAATCGTAGGAATTCAGCTTAAAGATTTGTAGGAATTTTGCCTACACGCGAAGAGGGTGAGTTTTACTGACGCATGGTCCTGAATCTGTTCAAGGCTTTAATCAGGATGGCAGTACCAGGAACAATGCGCTCGCTATTGGATACTTACCATCGATCATGCCAGAAACGACGATTAAGCACCCTCCAGCTATCAACTTTTATCCTGCCCCGGGTGAATCGCAGCAGCACAGCACCATCGTAATCGCTGCGCCGCAACGAACTGCCCTGTTCGTGATAGCGCTTTATTATTTCCGGATGCGGATGACCGAACCGGCTCCGGTAGCCAGCTGTAAAAATGGCATAATCAGGATCAATCTGCTGTACAAAAGCCTCCGAAGAAGAGGATCGGCTGCCATGATGCGGCACAATCAGCACATCGGAAGCAAGCGCAACGCCTGTACGGTGCAGTAAATCAGCCTCTGTTTTACGATCGATATCCCCTGGCAGCAGTACACTGCCATACAGGGTTGTCACTTTAAGCACGCAACTCATGGCATTGGTCTTACGTTTCCAGCGCTGCAAAAAATCAGATTTCAACGGGTGCAGGATTTCAAAATGCACACCATCCCATTCCCATTTATCTCCCGCCAAACAATCGCGATTATCCGGAACAGCCTGCCGAACGGGATGATCATCTGCGATTGACGTCAACAACGTTCTGGTTGGGATATTTGCCAAAATCGACAAAGCGCCGCCGCTATGATCCGAATCCGCATGAGAAACGATCATTCGATCAAGCGCCCGCACCCCTTCTCCGCGCAGAAAGGGCAGAATTACATACTTTCCGCTGTCACTATCACCATACCTCGGCCCAGTATCGTAAAGCATTACATGATCACGGGTGCGTAACATCACAGACAACCCCTGCCCCACATCCAGCACTGTCAGCCATAACTCCCCTTCCGCCGGTTTTTCTGGAGAAACCAGAAACAATGGCAACCCCATCAATATGCCCAGCCAGCGGGCAGGAAACCCGGCTGACAAACCCAGCCCCGGTCCACCCGGAAGCAACAGCCATATCACACCAGCGGTTGCCGCGATTACAGTCCACAAAGGCGGCATCTGTTGCTGCCACGTTGCCAGAGGAAGCTCTCCCAGCCATTGCAGCGCCTCCATCGTAACCTGCAGAACAGGATGCGCAACCAGTAACAGAAATTCCATCCCCGGAACAGTCGCCAGTAATGCCAGCGGCACAATAACAAGCGTAATTAGCGGAATGGCTATCGCATTGGCAACAGGAGATATCAGTGAAATCTGCTGAAACAGAATCAGCAGCAGTGGAAACAAACCCAGCGTAATCGCCCACTGGATACGCGCCCAGCCAATGATTGCACCCGGCTGACCGATCCGGCCGGATACCACCAGACAGATTAACGCCACTGCCGTAAATGACAACCAGAAACCCGGCGCAATCACCGACCATGGATCAAGCACCACTACCAGCAGTAACACCCACCCCAGCACAGACAAGGCACGCACACGCCGGTTACCCCAGAACGCCACTACGACAATAGTCATCATGAATAATGCGCGCCTCACGGGAACAGCAAAACCCGCCAGCAATGCATAACCGATTGCGACAAGCAATCCGCATACCAGTGCAAACTTGCGGGCTGGCAACCACAATGCCAAACCGGCACGACGCCAACCCCAGTAAGCTAGCAAAGCCACCAGACCGGCCACCAGCGTAACATGCGAACCGGAAATTGCCATGAGATGGCTGGTACCCGTGCGGGTAAAGGTATCCCATTGCTCCGACGGAATAGCCCGCTGATCTCCCACTACCAGCGCGACCAGTACACCCGCATACGGATAATCGGCCAGATAACGCTGAAACCGGCTACGAATTTCGGCACGCTTACGTTCGAAAAAATATGCCGAATAGCTTTTCGGTGACTCAAGCCGTTTGTTACTCTCTGCTGTCCGCACATACCCGGTTGCACGAATATTACGTTCAAGTAATTTAGCTTCATAATCTGCAACATGCGGATTAGCACTGCCATGCGGACGTTTCAGCCGAACGGTTAACTGCCAGCGTTCACCCGCTGCAATTCGAGGTAAATTTCCGTCGTCATATCTGTCGTCGCGATACCAGGAAAGCTGAATATGGGCCGGTACCACCGCATCCGGCGTCAGCACCTGTTCAACTTCAAGCTGAAAACGCACATTTTGCTGAGTGACTTGCGGCAGCTGCGTAACAACACCGACAACCGCCACATCCTGCCCTTCCCACGCACGTGGAAGCTCATCAGTCAGCCGGATCTGTGCCCACAACGCCGCCCAGAAAAACCCGGCTCCTAGCATGATAACAAACAGAAGGCACCTGCTTAGCCACACAGAAAAACGAAATGGAGATCGAAGCAGGATTAAGGCTATCAAAGCAACTGGAATCAGCCCAATCGCCCAGTACATTTCCGGCAAAACCGGCTGCTGCAGCAACCAGAGCGCACCCAGCACAAACGCGAGGCTATAAATTCCAATTAACACTGGCTTACCACTCAGACACCCTGAAGAAATATCAATAGCGCTAGCGTCAGAAGCAGAAATATCTAAATAGTGTAGTCACGAGATATTTGCCCAAAGGGCGATACATCTGATCTGTACGGCGGCAAGGAAAGAAGAAGTGTTTTTAGCATATCTTGTAGCAATGCCACGCCATTGTTTGAGATACAAAAAAGCATTTCCGACCAAGTGTCTCAGTTTATTAGGACTTACGCAAAAAACATTTTGCAAGCTGTAAAAACAGGTAAACCCAAAACGGATTTTAAATCCGGTACATTATCGGGCATGATATCGAAACGCCGACCCGACTGGATTATTGCCAGTACCTGCTGGTGAGCCAAACCAATTACACGATTACCAATTACGCTGACCATGCACAAAACGCCATGAGCCACGACGCGATTAACCGTTACCTGAGAGAAGACCGCCTGACTTCACGTCTGATCTGGGAAAATGTGCGCTCACAGATTGAATTCTCTCCACATGGCTACATCGTATTTGACGATACGGTTCTGGATAAAAACCACTCGCACAACATCGAACTGGTGCGGCGGCAATACAGCGGCAATGCGCACGGACTCATCAAAGGCATTGGCCTGGTCAACTGTGTGTACGTCAACCCCGAGACGGGCCGATACTGGGTGATCGATTATCGAATTTATGACCCTGATCATGATGGCAAGACCAAGCTTGACCATGTGCGCGACATGCTGAACCAGATTGTCGATCATAAGCAACTGCCGTTTCATGCCGTGCTCATGGATACGTGGTACGCCACCAAAGAATTGATGCTGCACATCGACTCCTTGCACAAGATTTTTTATTGCCCGCTCAAAGACAACCGTCAGGTCGATGATTCAGGCGGTGAAAGCCGCTATCGCCGAGTCGATTCCCTTGCGTGGAGCAATCACGAATGGGCACATGGCAAGCTCATCAAAATCAAAGGTTTTCCCAAAGACTACAAAGTGAAACTATTCCGGGTGTCGGTGTCCACCCACCGCACGGATTGGGTTGTGACCAACGACCTGTCTCAAGATTCCCTGGATGCCACACAAAAGGTGTGTGGCATGCGCTGGAAAATCGAGCAGTTTCACCGCGAGATCAAGCAACTCACCGGCATTGAGAAAAACCAGTGCCGCAAGGCGCGCATCCAGCGCAACCACATCGCTTGCGCAATGCTGGTCTGGATTCGCCTGACCGACCTGGCCCGAAGAACCA